>DASSIU010000250.1:0-6671 GCA_035691585.1 Sphingomicrobium sp.
GCTGGCGATCGTTGGCCTCGCGCCCGGCAAGCATGGGGCGAACCGCACCGGACGCCCGTTCACCGGCGATTATGCCGGCGAACTGCTGTACGCGACCCTTTTGAAGTTCGGGCTGGCCGAGGGCGAATATCGCGCTGATCCCGGTGATGGCCTCCGGCTCAAGGGGGCGGTGATCCTGAATGCCGTCAAGTGCCTGCCGCCGGCCAACAAGCCCGAGCCCCGCGAGATCGCGACGTGCCGCAATTATTTCGAGGCGGCACTCGCTGCCTTGCCGACTGTACGGGTGCTGGTGGCCTTGGGGCAAATCGCCCACGTGGCCTCGGCGAAGGCGCTCGGAATGAAACCTTCGTTCGGCCACGGGTCGGAGGTCGAGGCACCCGACGGCCGCATCCTGCTGTCGAGCTACCACTGCTCGCGGTACAACCAGAACACGGGCCGCCTTAACGCCGCGATGTTTGAGAGCGTGTTCGAGCGGGCGTTGGCGCTCAAATGTCTTCTGTGAGCCGCCCATAAAGCTCGGGGCGGCGATCGCGGAAGAAGCCGAAGGCGGCCCGGTGCTTCTTGGCCAGCGCGAGGTCCAGGGTCGCGACCAACACCCCTGTCTCTTCCGCTCCGAACTCCGCGAGGATGTCGCCGCGCTCGTCGCAGATGAAGCTGTGGCCATAGAAGCGCTGGCCGTGCCCAGAATCGTTACATTCCCAGCCGATGCGGTTGGCGGCAACTACCGGCACCACGTTCGAGACGGCATGGCCGATCATCGCACGCCGCCACAGGCGTGAGGTGTCGAGATCGGGATCATGCGGCTCTGTTCCGATCGCGGTCGGGTAGAAGAGGATGTCGGCGCCCATGAGCATCATCGCGCGCGCGGTCTCGGGGTACCACTGGTCCCAGCAGACGCCCACGCCCAGCGTCGAACGATGAGGTCCCTGCCAGACTCTGAAGCCGGTGTTGCCGGGCCGGAAATAGAATTTCTCCTCGTATCCGGGCCCGTCGGGGATGTGGCTCTTGCGATAAACGCCAGCGACCTTGCCGTCCGGGCCGACCATGGCGAGGCTATTGTAATGATGCGGCCCGTCGAGCTCGAAGAAGCTGGTTGGAATCCAGATTCTTAGCTCCGCCGCCAGCTCCTGCATGGCGATCACCGAAGGGTGCTCGCCGGTCGGCCGGGCGTTGGCGAACAGGCTCTCGTCCTCCACTCGGCAGAAATAGGGGCCTTCGAACAGCTCCGGCGGCAACACCACCTCGGCTCCTCTGCTCGCCGCTTCGCGCACGAGTTCACCGACGGCGCGAATGTTCGCTGCGGTGTCGTCAGTGAGTGCGAGTTGCAGCGCGCCGACGTTGAGCTTGGTCATGCAGGCACCTGTTGGGAGATGCAGTGGAAGCTTCCACCACCGGTCAGGATGTGGTCGGCACGAAGGCCGATTGCAACGCGATCGGGGAACAGCGCCTGGACGACGTCGACGGCAGGCCGGTCGTTGGCCGCGCCGTACTGCGGGACGACCACGACGGCATTGCCGATGTAGAAGTTCATATAGCTCGCGGGAACGATGTCGCCGTCCTCGTCGGTGATTCGCCCGGGGGAGGGCAGGGTGACAACGTCGAGCCTCGCATCGGCCAGCCGCCGTGCTGCGTCCTTGTAGACGGCTTCGTTTGGGTCGTCCCTCGCCGCGGTTGGGATCGCCACCCGGCCGGGGGCGACAAACCGCGCGAGATTGTCGACGTGCCCGTCGGTGTGATCGTTCATGAGGCCGGCGCCGAACCAGACGACCCGCTCGAAGCCGAGATCGTCGAGTAGCCGCTGCTCGATCTCCTGCCGAGTTATGGGGTTGCGGTTGGGGTTGAGGAGGCACTGCTCGGTGGTCAGCACTGTGCCCGAGCCGTCGCCGTCGATCGCGCCGCCCTCGAGCACCCAGTCCGCCTTTTCGAACGGGAGGACCGCGCTTCGGGCCAACCGTTCGCCAATGTCCTGGTCGCCGTCGAGGTCATATTTACCGCCCCACCCATTGAACCCGAAAGCACGTGCTCGGCGATCCTTCCCGGAGCCGAGGATGATCGGTCCGGTGTCGCGAAGCCAGATGTCGCCGAAAGGTTCGACAATAACATTGGCGCACGAGGCCAGCCGTCGGGCGCTTTCTGCCGCGCCCTCGTGCGCCGCCACCAGCCACACCTGCTCACCCCGTCCGCCGGCATGCAATGCCTCCGCGAACGCTGCGACCTCCCGCTCGGCCGGTTTGAGATCTCCGAGCCACAGCTCCGGGTCGCTTGGAAAGCCCACCCAGACCGCTTCATGCGGCGCCCATTCGGGCAGGGGCGGACGAGGGGAACGATCGCTCATTGGCCGCGCCGCTAACAGGCCGCCGCGCCAGCGCCAAGCCGCAGGCTTGTCTTGGTACAATTCACGTGCACTATGTGCTTGCCGAAAAAGGGGGAGTCATGGCGCGTAAGAGGAATCTATTACTCGCCGCGGCGGTAGCCGCGGCGTGGGGAAGCTGTGCGGGGGCGCAGTCCCAACCGACGCTCGAACAGGATGCGATCGCCTTTGGGACGCGGGAGACGACGACCAATATGGATCTGTCTCCGGACGGAAAGTTGGCGGTGTTCCTCGGGGCGGGCCCGGGCCGCGCAACCATTGTCTATATGGCGGACCTTACGAGCGGGACAACCAAGCGAATCTTCTACTCGGCAGGAAATCCTGACGCGATCCGCTGGTGCAATTTCGTCTCGAACACCCGTCTGGCTTGCCAATTCACGGCCATTGTAAAGTCGGGCGGCGGTCTCGTCTCCGCGGGAACGTTGCTCCCTGTTTCAAGAATGATGAGCGTCAACATTGACGGAACCGACTTCAAGGAATTGGGTCAAACGGCGTCCGATGAGGACCTCGGCCTCCGCCAGTTCGACGGAAACATTATCGACTGGCTTCCGGGCGCTAACAACGAAGTTCTGATGACGCGACTCTTCTTGCCGGAAGGCTCACGCGGAATTCCCACCAATATCCAGCGCACCAAGAGTGGCATAGGCGTGGTGAGACTGAACGTCGCAACTCTCGCTACCAAGACGGTCGAGCCTCCCCGCGACAGCCAATCGACCTGGATGAGCGACGGCCAGGGTCAGGTGCGCCTGCATGGCATCGCCGAGCTCAGCGCAGAACAATATACAACCGGGCGCATCAAATATGCTTTTCGATCCAAGGATTCGAGCGGCTGGAAGTCCCTCACCGATTTCGTCGACAGCGACGATTTCCAGCCACTTGCTATCGATGCTGCCGTAAATAGTCTTTACGCTCTTCGGAAGCGCGACGGCAGAATGGTGCTCACGAAGATTCAGCTCGACGACTCCCCGATCGAAACGATCGTCGCGCAAAACCCACGGGTGGACATCGACGACGTGGTCCGCAGCGGCGATGGCCAGCGAGTAATAGGCTACACGTATGCCGAGGATTATCGGCACACCGTCTATTTCGACGCGGAATTTAAGGCACTTTCCAGCGCGCTCAGTAAGGCGCTTCCGAATCATCCTGACGTGACGTTCGCGAATGCGAGCGCCGACGGAAACAAGTTGTTGCTCTTCGCAGGGAGCGACCGCGATCCGGGGCGTTATTATCTATTCGATAAGATTAGCAAATCGCTCGGCGAGTTGATGTCGGTTCGACCAAACCTCGCGGGCCGCACGCTCGCGGAAGTGAGGCCGATTACCTACCCGGCGAGCGACGGGACGGTCATTCCGGCATATTTGACGCTGCCTCCAGGCAAGGAAGCGAGGAACCTGCCGGCAATCGTGATGCCGCATGGCGGCCCGACCGCCCGCGATGAATGGGGTTTCGATTGGCTTCCCCAATTCCTGGCTGCGCGCGGATATGCGGTCATACAGCCGCAGTATCGCGGTTCGGGCGGATTCGGCGATGCCTGGATGGCCCAAAACGGGTTCAGGGGCTGGCGTACGTCGATCGGCGATATTTCCGCTGCCGCACGGTATCTCGCCAAGCAAGGAATCGCCGATTCGAATCGAATAGCGATCGTCGGCTGGTCCTATGGCGGCTACGCAGCACTCCAATCGGCGGCAACCGAACCATCGCTCTACAAAGCCGTGGTGGCGATCGCGCCAGTCACTGACCTCGCTCTCGCGAAAACCGAGGCACAGGATTACACGAACTACCGAGAGACCGCGGCTTTCATCGGTGACGGCCCTCATCTGGTCGAAGGCTCTCCGGTTCGACAAGCCGCTGCCATTCAGGCACCGGTGTTGCTCGTCCACGGCGATCTGGACGTAAACGTGAATTTCGAGCAGTCGCAGCGAATGCAACAAGCGCTGCAGAGTGCAGGCAAGCAGAGCGAGTTCTTGGCTTTTCACGGCCTTGATCACCAGCTCGAAGATAATGAGGCTCGTGCGACCTTATTGTTGAAGATGGGTCAGCTGCTCGACCGCACGATCGGACACTGATCAGCAAAAAGGGCGGCTCGGTCGGTGACCGGCCGCCCTCCTCGGCACCCTGAAGGTTGAGGCTAGCGCGAATAGAATTCGATCACGAGGTTCGGTTCCATCCGAACCGGATAGGGCACTTCGTCGAGCTTCGGCACGCGCGTGAAGGTGATTTTCGAGGTGCCGTCGGGAGCCACGTAGTCGGGAATGTCGCGCTCGGCGAGGCTCTGGGCCTCGATTACTAGCGCCATTTCCTGCGCCTTGGGACCGAGCTCGACCACGTCACCGACATTCACGCGGCGGCTGGCGATGTTGCACTTGACGCCATTGACGCGAACGTGGCCGTGGCTGACCAGCTGGCGCGCGGCCCAGATCGTCGGCGCGAACTTGGCGCGGTAGACGACCATGTCGAGCCGCTGCTCGAGAAGGCCGATGAGGTTCTGCGAAGCGTCGCCCTTCATGGCGATCGCCTGGGTGTAATTCTTCTTGAACTGCTTCTCGGTGATGTCGCCGTAGTAGCCCTTCAGCTTCTGCTTAGCGCGAAGCTGAATGCCGTAGTCGCTGAGCTTGCCCTTGCGGCGCTGGCCGTGCTGGCCGGGCCCATATTCGCGGCGGTTAACCGGGCTCTTGGGCCGTCCGAAGACGTTCTCCCCCATGCGGCGGTCAAGCTTATATTTGGCGCTGGTGCGCTTCGTCACGGTCGTTCTCCAATTTGCTTTCACCTGTGCCCGGAATCGCACCGCCAATTGCTAGACTGGCGCGATCACCGCTTCACCGGGCATGCGGGATCAATTGCGAAGGCGCGCGCCTATAGAAAGGCAGCAGAATCGTCAACCGCGATAAGCGATGGCGGGCAGCGCGAAAGCCTTAGTTCGAACCCGGTCCGCCGGTCGAAACCGCTGGAGAGTCTATTTTCGCCTTGCCGAATGCGCTGTTGGATACACCGTAGGCACCGAGGTCATCGGTGCCGTTCGCATCATGACACACACGGCGTTTCGATCGGCTGCCGGTGAGTTCGATATACTCACATACCTGCGGTGGCTTCTGCTTCTTCGCTGCCGACGCTTGAGCCGGCGCCGGCTGCGCGGGCACTGCTGCCGCAGGCGCGTCGGCCATCATCATGGCAGCAACAAGTATTATCGACATCTGGTATCCCCAATTACTGGCTCGGTCACAAAGCCAAGATTTTTCAAAGGGTCAATCCCTTCGGCGTGCCGGATCGACCAACGCCCGGATAACTCCACGAACGGCTTTGATTTCTCGCGACGACCACCCCGTCTTGGTGAAGATCGTTCGCAGTGTGTTCCTGGTCGCCCGAGTGCGAGATGGAGGGTGGAAATAACCCTTGGCGTCGAGCTCCTCTTCGAGTTGCCGGATCAAACCGTCGAGCTCACCGTGAGGGGCGGGCGGTTCCCATTCCTTCGCCGTCGGCTGTGCAAGTTCGCTCCGCTTCGACCATTCATAGGCGAACAGGATCACCGCCTGCGCCAGATTGAGCGATCCGAACTCCGGGTTGATCGGCACGGTGACGATGGCCTGGGCCAGCGCCACGTCTTCCGTTTCGAGGCCCGATCGCTCCGGTCCGAAGAGGATCGCGGTGCGTTCGGGCAAGGCTGCAATCCGTTCGGCCATCTCCTCAGGCCGGAGCACCGGCATCACCAGGTCGCGGCGACGGACGGTCGAGGCAAACACCTGGCTGCAATCGGCAATGGCTTCCTGCGCTGAGCCGAACACCTCTGCCTGTTCAAGAATGACATCAGCGCCGCTCGCGGAGGGGCCGGCCTCGGGATTGGGCCAGCCGTCACGCGGAGCGACCAGTCGCATTTCGGTCAGCCCGAAATTGAGCATCGCCCGCGCCGCCTTGCCGATGTTCTGGCCGAGTTGCGGACGGACGAGGACGATGACGGGCTTGGCGGGGCTCACAGCAGCTTGTCGTGTCCGGGCGGAGGTGTGGCCTCTTTCTCCACTCGTTCGGCGATCTCGGCGAAGTCGCCGGGGTCGCTGAAATCCTTGTAGATGCTTGCGAAGCGAATGTAGGCGACGTGGTCGAGCGCCCGAAGGCCCGCCATCACGGCTTCGCCGATCTTTGCTGAGCGAACCTCGTCCCCCAAGGTCTCCATCTGTCGCTGCACCCCGCTCACCAGCCTGTCGATGCGCGTCGGGTCGATCTCGCGCTTGCGGCAGGCATGGCCAATTGCGCGAGCGAGCTTGTCGCGGTCGAAGGGCTCGCGCTTGCCGTCCTTCTTGACGACCGT
>DASSIU010000251.1:0-9588 GCA_035691585.1 Sphingomicrobium sp.
CAGCTGGAAGCCGGCGACATAGGCGTCGCGCTTGGCGCTCACCAACGCGACCTGCGAGTTCAGCAGCTCCTGCTCGGCGTTCAGCACTTCGATGATCGTGCGCGTGCCGACGCTCTGCTCGGCGCGGTTGCCTTCGAGTGCGAGCTCGTTGGCCTGGACCGCGACGGTCTCCGCCTGGATTGAATTTTGCGCAGCCTCGTAGTTGGCGAAGGCCGCCCGTGCCGCCTGAACCACAGCACGCTCAGTCCCGACCACCTGCTCCAGCACCTGGCCCTGCTGCGCCTGCGCCTGCCGGATCCGGGCCGCGGGCAGCCCGCCCTGGAAGATTGGCACGCGCGCGCTCAATCCCGCCGTCGTCGCATTGCCACGGTTCGGAAAGGGACTGTTGTTGTTTGCGACGTTGTTGACATAGGTCTCGCTCAGTACGCCCGAGAGCGTCGGGAGCCGGCTCGCCCGCGCGACATTCACATCATACCCTGCCGCGATCGCCTGGCGACTGATCGACACCAGGTCCGGGTTGTCGGCCAGCGCGATCCGCACCGCCTCGTCGGCGCTGGTGGGAAGCGGCGGCAGGGGTGGCGGTGGCGCCAGCTGCCCCGGCGCGTGGCCGATTACCTGGCGATAGGTCGCCTCGCTGGCGGTCAATTGCCCCTGCGCGACCGCCAGCTGCGAGCGGCCGAGCTGAAGCCTGGCCTCCGACTGAGCGACGTCGGTGCGGGTGAGGTCTCCGATCTGGAACCGATCCTGGGTAGCCTGGAGGTTGGTCTCCAGCACCTTGACGTTGTTCAGGTTCAATTCGACGACCGAGCGGTCGCGGATCACGTCCATGTAGGCCGTGACCGCCTGGGTGAAGACATCGCCCTCGACTGCCGTCAGCGTCGCCCGGCCGGCCTCCACCCGGGTCTGCGCCGCCTTGACCGAATTCTTGACTGCTCCGCCCTGGAAGAAGGGATAATTGAGGTCGACGCTGGCGGAGACAGTCGGACCCTTGCCGCCGTTGATCAGGAGACCGGATTGGGTGAGGGTGCGATTGAGGCCGACCGTTGCGCTGACCGTCGGCCTGCCGGCGGCCTTGGCGATGGCGACGGTCGCGTCCGTACCCTTCAGGGTCTCTCGCTGCGCGGTCAGTGTCGGATTGGTCTGATAGGACGAGACCAGCGCCTCGCGGAGCGTGTCCGCGCTGGCGGTCCCGGCCATCAGCGCAGCAACGACCGATGCGGAAATGAACTTACGAAGCATTGAAGGCCCCTAAAAAGTGAAAGCTTTCGGGCGACTGAAGCCCGGCAGGGGCGGTACCCCTGCATCGCCGATGGAAAGTGTGCCGAACGCATCGCCCGCCTTGCGGCCGACGATCAGCCGGGTGATGCCGCGATCGATGATTGCCGTTCCGAGCCGCCCGCCATCGGCGAGCTGGTCGATGATCCGGTCCGGAATATATTCGACCGCTCCGTCGATCAGGATCCGATCGTAGGGAGCCCGTGAAGCGTTCCCGCTTTCGAGCGGCCCCTCAGCGGTGCTGACTCCCATGTCGCGCGCGGCGGCCGCCAGCGCCGGATCGCTTTCGACGGCGTCGACCTCAAGGCCGATCGCCGACAGCACGGCGGCCGAATAGCCGGTCCCCGCGCCGACCACGAGCGCACGCTGGCCGGGCTCGACCTTCATCTGGGTGATGAGCTGTCCGAGGACGGCGGGCGCGGACAGGAATCGTCCATCGCCGATCGCCACCGCCCGATCCACGTAAGCAAGCGGGCGCGTATGGCTGGGCAGGAACCGCTCGCGCTCGATCGTGCCCATCGCTTCGAGCACCGCGGGATCGGCGACGCCCTGCGGCCGAAGCTGGCTTTCGACCATGGCTTCGCGCGCTGCATCAAAATCGGGAATGGGCGTTTGGACGGTCATAACTGTTATATGCCAGTAACACACCTAGAGTTCAAGCTTGTCCTCAGCGTCGCCGCCGGCGTCGTCGAAGTTGGCTGCTCATATCGGCCGCGCTGTCATAGGCCAACCTTCATTCATCGAAACGGCAGTCGACGAAGGGGGGTTGACCCCGAACGCGCGCCCGCGCCAAAGCGCGACCCTCTCCAAAGGCCCGATGGCGGAGTGGTTACGCAGAGGACTGCAAATCCTTGCACGCCGGTTCGATTCCGGCTCGGGCCTCCATTTTCGCATCATGCTCGTATGCCTCAGGGCCGAAGCATGGAGGTAATCGCCCACTGAAACGACAGCAGGCCGGACCCGCCGCCTGCGACGCTGCGGCGATGCTTCGCAGTGACGGACGAATGTCCTTTTCCGGTCAGCGCGGGCTTGGGCCTGAGCGGACTGGCCGCGGAAACCGGGGTCATCGCGGACGCGAGTGCAGCGGCTGCGCCCGCGATGACCACCACACGCCGGACAGAAGGGGACTTCCCCGGCGCGTTCACTCATACCTCAGCGCATGGATGGGATTGGCGCGAGCCACGCGCACCGCGTGACCGACAACCGTCGCAATCGCGATTCCGAGCGCAATCGCGGCGGCAACCAGGAACGGGACCGGAGTCAGCGGGATTCGCTGGTCGAACCCGTTCAGCCAGTCGCGCATCATCCACCAGGCGATCGGCCAGGCGATGACGTTAGCGATGATGACCGGCCGGCTGAACTGCCAGACGAGCAGCCTGACGATGTCGCGCGTGCGCGCGCCGAGCACCTTGCGGATGCCGATCTCCTTCGTCCGCCGCTCGGCCGTGAACGCGGCAAGGCCGAACAGGCCGAGGCAGCCGATGATTACCGCCAGCAGCGAGAAGGCCGCGAAGGTCTGCGCCCGCGCATCTTCCTTCTTGTACATGTCGCCCATGATGTCCTCGCTGAACTTGGCGTTGAAGGGGACGTCGGCGGTCACCTCTTTCCACTCGCGCTCGAGCGCGGATCGGACGGTCTGGGGATCGCCGTTGTAGCGAACCATCATCCAGCTCGCTCCGGTCCGTACCTTGTGGAACATGATCGGCTCGATCGGGGTGCGAACCGTGCGGAAGCGGGAATCGCCGACCACGCCGATTATGGTGACGTCCATGAGGCCAAGCTTGTTGCCCACCATGTCACCGCGGACGACCTTGCCGACCGCCTCCGCCGGCGAGTTGAAGCCGAGCTTCCGAGCCGCATACTGGTTCAGAACGACATTCATTCCGCGATTGTGGATCGCCAGCTCCGCCGCCGGATCGGGCGGGTAAGGGACCGTCGCGTCGTCGATCGGCCGGTTCGCGTCGAACCAGCGGCCAGCCAGCAACTTGAGACCCATTGCATCGAGATAGCCCTGGCCGACGCCATATTGGCCAATCAGGATCTGCTGGTTGCTTCCAGGCGGAATGATGAAATTGTTGTTGTTGTTGTCGGTGTTGATGCCGATGTCGGTCAGACCGGCCGCGACCACTCCCGGGGTGCGCTCGGCCCGCTGAACGATGCCTTCGGCCAGCGGCCATAGTTGCGCCCGGCTGAGATCCTCGACCTGGAGGATGTGGTCGCGCCTGTAGCCTGGGTCGACGTGGCGCGCGTACACCGTCTGGCCGTACACGACCGCCGTGCAGATGATGAGGCCAATGGAGACCGCGAATTGAAGCACCACAAGCGCCGCCCGAAGGCGTCCCGACCCCGGAGTCTCGGCGGCCGACCGGTTGGCTTTGAGCACTTGTGCCGGCTGGAACCTTGAGAGGAAAAAGGCCGGATAGAGGCCGCTGACAATTCCAACGAGGAGCGTCAGCCCGATTGCCGGAAGCAGGATTCCGTCGCTTCCCAAATAGTTAAGCGCAAGGTCGGCATCGAGGAATGCGGCGAACGGCTTGACCAGCAGTTCGACCAAAGCAAGCGCGAGCAGCATCCCGATGGCCGAGATCAGCACCGACTCCCCGACGAACTGGACAATCAGCTGCCGACGCGTGGCGCCGAGCACCTTGCGCAGCGCGACCTCGCGCGCTCGCTGGCTGGCCCGCGCTGTCGCGAGGTTGGTGAAGTTCACCACCGCCATCCCGAGGATCAGCATGGCGATAATCGCGAATGTCGCGATGGTCCGCCGGTCGTTGCCGGGCGTCATCGTTCCGTCCTGCGCCTTGCCGAGGTGGACGTCCTTCAGATTGACGAAGTGCCAGTCGCTATCGGTCCCCTGATTATATTTGATCCCCGTGGTGGGATCGTCAGGAATGTTTCGCTTCTCCCACGCCGGCTCCTGCGCCTGCATCGCCTTCACGTCTGAACCCGGACGGAGCTTCAGATAGACCCAGCCCGACTGGCAGCCCCAGCAGGTGAGGAACTGCGGGTTGGTTGAATTGAATGCCACGTAATCGAGCCGCATGACGGCGCCGATCTTCATGCTCGAATTCTTCGGCAGGTCCTTGATCACGCCGTTGATCTTGAAGTCGCGCTTGATGCCGCGCGAGATCACGGTCAGCGTCCGCCCGACCACCTGGTCGGTGCCGTAGCGCTTGATCGCTTCGCTCTGCGTGATCACCGCCGTTTGCGGCTGGGTCAGCGTAGTCCCGGCAACCAGCGGGAGGCTGACGGCCTTCAGGAAATCCTCGTCGGTGAACATCCAGCCCTTGGTCGAATAGGCCTGGCCGTCCTTGACGAAGACCGGACCATTATCCTGCAGGTACGCGGCGTGCTCGACCTGCGGATAGTCCTTCTTGATCGCCGCTTCGGTCGCATAAGGCGCCATCTGGAGGAAAAAGGGCGGGCCGTCCTTCGGATGCGGGGACCACACCTGCATTTCGTAGGTGTTCTGCACGTCCGGCAGCCAGCTGTCGTAGCTCTGCTCGTAGCGGATGTAGAGCAGGATCATCACGCAGGCGGTCATTCCGATCGCCAGTCCGGCGATGTTGATGATCGAATAGGTCTTGCTCTTGGCAAGCGCCCGAACCGCGACCGTCCAGTAGTTCCGCCACATGGTGACTGTCCCTTGCAAGAATGAAACTCCCTGACGCTGTTCAGGCGGCGCGGCGCCGCTCCTGGAGAATTCGGCCGTCGAGCATGTTGACGACCCGGCTCGCGAAGTCGGCATGTGCCGGCGAGTGGGTGACCATCACGATGGTCGAGCCCTCCTGGTTGAGCTGGCGGAGCATTCGCATGACCTCTTCGCCGTGCGCCGTGTCGAGGTTTCCGGTCGGCTCGTCGGCGAGGATCAACTTAGGCTCTCCGACCAGCGCCCGGGCGACGGCGACGCGCTGCTGCTGTCCGCCGGACAGCTGGGTGGGCCGGTGCTTGGCGCGGTGGGCAATGCCGACCTTGTCGAGCACCCGCTCGACCCGCGCCTTGCGCTCGTGCGCGGGGTAGCTGTGATAGAGCAGCGCCAGCTCGACATTCTCGCGAACCGTCAGCTCGTCGACCAGGTTGAAGCTCTGGAAAATGAAGCCGATGTTGCTTTTTCGAGTATCCGCGAGCTGCGCTTCGCCGAGGCCGGCGACCTCCTGGCCGTTGAACACGTAGGATCCGCCGCTCGGGCTATCGAGCATGCCCATGACGTTCAGCAACGTCGACTTGCCGCAGCCGGAAGGTCCCATGATCGCGACGAACTCGCCGTCCGCGATGTCGAGGTCGACGCAGTCGAGGGCGGTCGTCTCGACCGTGTCGGTGCGGTAGCTCTTGGTTAGGCCGGTCATCGTCAACACGAGGGATTTCCTTTCGTTACTCGCCGGAGCTGAAGGTCAGGTGGTCCTTGTCGACCAGCCCGCTGTAGGAAGAGGTGATCACGCGCTCTCCAGCCGAGAGTCCGCCCAGCACCTCGATGTAATCGGCGTTTCGGCGACCGAGCTGGACCGGGCGTCTGGTCGCGCCGTTGCCGCTGCGATCGACGACGAAGATCCAGGTGCCCCCCGTGTCGTTGAAGAAAGCGCCGGCTGGAATGAGGAGGGCCTTGGCGGAATCGCCGAGCGTGAGCTTAGTCTGGACGGTCTGTCCACGCTGGACCGAAGAAGGCGCCTGGCCATCGAAGATCAGGTCGATCTGGAACTGTCCGTTACGGACCTGCGGATAGACCTTGGCGACGTGCAGGCGGTAGGTCTTGCCGTCGACGTCGGCGGTCGCGGTCTGGCCGACCCGGACGCGGCCGAGATAATATTCATCGACATCGGCCTGGAGCTTGTTGCCCCCCGCGCTGTCGATCTGGCCGATCCGTTCGCCTTGCTGGAGCGACTGACCCAGCTGGATATCGAAGCCGCTGAGCTCGCCGGTGACTGGCGCGCGGATGTTGAGCTGGCCGAGGTTCGCGCGGGCAATCCCCATGCTGCTGTTGAGCGATGCCGCGGCCGAGCGAAGCTGCGCGAGCTGGCTGGTCTGGAGTGCTTCGGACTGGGAGACGCTCCGCTTCAGGATCTCCAGGCGGTTCGCCTGGTAGTTCATGTCGTCCTTGGCATCATTGTAGGCCTTCATCGCGACGAATCCCTTGTCCGCGAGCGGCTTGAACAGATCATATTGCCGCCTGGCCTTGGCGAGGTCGGTCGCGGCCTGGTTGAGGTCACGAAGATTGTTGTTGTGCGATTCGGTGAGCGCGAGCTCCTGGCTGCGCATATTGTTCAGCTGCTGCTCGACCTCGGCCTGCTTCTCGAGGGTCGACAGCTGGAGCTCGGCGTTGGAGAGAACAGCGAGCGGCTGCCCCGCGGTTACCTGCGCGCCATCCTCGACCAGCTTCTTGTCGACCCGCCCGCCTTCGACGGCGTCGAGATAGACCGTGAGCAGCGGCGTGACCCGTCCGCGCAGCGGCAGGAAGTCGTCAAACGTGCCGGACTGAACGGTGCCGATCGCCAGTCGGTCGCGGCTCACCGACAAGGAATCGGCGCGGGGAGCGAACAGCCAGAATAAAAGGATGAGGAGGACCACGGCCCCGGCCGCGCCGCCGATCACGATCCGCTTGTCCAACCGCTTGCGCTCGATCACCCGGTCCATCGCCCCGCCGCTGACGGCTTCGGACTCGCGGGGTCGGCGAAGTTCCACGAGGCTCACTGTCCACCTTCGGGCAGTGATTGTCCGGAAGCGGACAGCGCGAAGCCCCCCATCGCGACCCCCTGCTCTCTACAAATGTAGTGCGTGCAAATTTTCATCACCCCAATCGCTGCAAGGGGCGTGCCAATTGGGGGGTCTCCTTACAACACGTACGTGCTGAAGTCGGCGGTGTGACAGGTCCCCGGCGAGGCTTGAGGCTGAGTGAAGCTCGGCCCCTAGCTCATCGTATTCTGCGGCCCAGAAACGACGGCGGAGTAGCGCGGCGATCTTTCGCCATTCGGCGCCACCTGCTCTCCACCATAAAAAATTCGAAGTGTAACCTCAGTAACGTAGCTTTCTCCTTCGTGGCCGGGCTCCTCATAGTCAGCCCTCGCATAAAGCCAAATGCTCGCGCGATGCGATTCGAAATTGTCGGCTTCCGGAGGTCCGAACGCACATTCCGCGCTATGGGCACTCCGTTGCGGTCCCATGGACCCGGGCCGGATCGGATCATTGTCATCGGCTTGCCTCTCAAAGCGCGGAGCCTCTTCATTTTCATCCATCGAGCCGACGCGATAGTCTCCGAAGAGCCGCAAATTCAGAGCGGGCGAGAGCCCAGTGTTGATGAAGCTTATGCTTGCGACAAATCCATGTGGAACAGGCTTGTCATTGACGATCCCTTGTTGGAAGCGGTTCATGTTGAAATGGGTGTATGAGATCCACGGTCTAAGCTGCGCTCGAGCCGTTCTTTTGTCGTGAACGAGATTATCTCTCGCTGCTTTGGCTGCTTGCGCCGCAAAAAATGCGGCGGCGAAGGCGACAACGGCGGTTATTATTCCAGTGGCAACGTTGGCCCAGCCAGACTTAGCCTGGGCTTCGTTCGCGCGAGCGCTCACGGCCTCGCAAGGAAGGTCCGGCCGCTCCGTACCGGGGCACCCAGCGCGATTGGCTGCGGGTGGGACATCTGTCGGATTATCGAAGGCTGGCAGGTTAGCGGATTGGTTGTGCCGCTGCTGTTCGCCTTGGGCGTACCAACCTTCCTCTGGTGGACCGGCAACTAACGCGAATGCCACCAGCATCAGAACGAAAATGGCAGGCCCCCGCCACATGCGGGCGATGTTTCCCTAACTATGCGATGGAGTCCATATCGCTTGGCAGAAACGCTTCCACGAACTGCTTGAGGCCAATTGACAGCTGATTTATTTGAATAGGGCACTGTTCAGTTCCGGACAGTGACGCTACAGACGTAGCCTGGCTGCGCCATTCGCCCTTGCCGTCGTCGTCGACGACGATCCCGATATCGCCCTCGCGGCACGGCTCGCGCTGCGCGATCTGTTCGAGCGGGTCGAGACACTCAACGCTCCCGCCGAGCTGCTGCGGCTCCTGAAAAAGGACAGCCCGGATGCGATCCTGCTCGACCTCAACTTCGAGCGGGGCGCGACCGACGGCAAGGAAGGGCTGAGCTTCCTCGGCAAGGTCATGGCCATCGATCCGGATGCGGCGGTCGTGATCATCACCGCCCACGGCGCGGTCTCGATCGCGGTCGAGGCGATCAAGGCCGGCGCCAGCGATTTTGTGGCCAAGCCGTGGAGCAACGAGCGCCTCGCCGCGACCGTGCGCAGCGCCGCCGCGCTCCGCCGGAGCCGGATCGATGCACGAACCGAACGCGGCCGCGCGTCCGAGCTGGCGCCGTCCTCCGAAACTCCCTTGCTCGGCAAATCACCGGCGATGGAGCGCGTTCGCACCCTGATCGATCGCGCAGCTCCAACCGACGCGAACGTGCTGATCCTCGGCGAGAATGGCACGGGCAAGGAGATCGTCGCGCGCGAGATTCACCGGCTGTCGCGCCGGAGCGAGCATCCGATGGTCTCGGTCGATCTTGGAGCGACCAGCGAGACGCTCTTCGAATCCGAGTTGTTTGGTCACGTCAGGGGTGCGTTTACCGGCGCGGAGGGCGACCGCATGGGTCGGCTCAAGGCGGCGGACCACAGCACCTTGTTCCTCGACGAGATCGGAAATTTGCCGCTCCACCTTCAGCCCAAGCTGCTGACCGCGCTCGAACAGCGCGAGGTCTTGCCGGTCGGCTCGAACAAGCCGATTGCGATCGACGTGCGGGTGGTTGCGGCGACCAATGCTTCCGCCGACCAGCTCGCAGACGAAAGGCGGTTCCGCCAGGATCTCTTGTTCCGCCTCAACACGATCGAAATCGAGCTTCCGCCGCTACGCGAGCGCCGCGAGGACGCGCCGGTCCTCCTCGACCATTATTTGGTCCTCTACGCGCGCAAATATGACAAGCCGCAGCGGACACTGCCGCCGGCAGTGCTCGAAGCCCTCGTGCGTCACGACTGGCCCGGCAATGTGCGCGCTCTTCGCCACGCCGCGGAGCGAGCGGTGATCATGGCGGATGGTGACGCCTATCGGCTCGACGATTTCCCGCTCCCGCAACGATCGGAGGCGGCATCGCTGTCGATCGTCGGCGACAGCCTCAATCTCGACCAGCTCGAAAAGCAGATGATCGAGCGCGCCTTAAGGATGCACCATTTCAACGTGTCGCTGGCAGCATCGGAGCTAGGCCTCTCGCGCGGGGCGCTGTACCGTCGCATGGAGAAGCATGGACTTTAGGCGCAAGTTCGAATTCGGGCTGGCCTG
>DASSIU010000252.1:0-4334 GCA_035691585.1 Sphingomicrobium sp.
GAGCGAACCGAACACGAGCGACGCAAGCTCACCGAGCAGCTGGGAACGCTCGGCGATGGCAGCGAGCAAGAGCGCGCGCGAGACGAGGCCGAAGCGAGAGCCAAGGCGGCGAGCAACTTACTTGTGACTGCAGAGGCTCGGCGGGTCGAGGCGGAGCAAGGGCGCTCGATCGCCGCGGAGGCGCGGGACGCAGCGGAGAGCCAGCTGGCGTCAGCACGGGCCGCGCTGTCGGCCGCTCGGTCGGAGCATGAGGCGCTCGCGCGGGCGCTGGAGCACGGCGCAGGCGCAGCGATCGCAAGCCTCAAAGCAGAGCCCGGTTACGAGCGGGCGCTCGCAGCGGCGCTCGGCGAGGATGCAGACGCGGCGATCGGCGGGGATGCACCGCGGCGGTGGCAGGGCAGCAATGTGCTTTCGGGGGATCCCCCGCTTCCGGCCGGAACCGAATGCCTGGCCAATCATGCGATCGCGCCAAAGGAACTGCTGCGGCGATTGAATCAGGTCGCGGTGGCCGATGAGGACACGGGTCAGCCGCTTGCCGTCGGTCAACGGCTAGTGACTCGCGATGGACGGCTGCGACGATGGGACGGATTTGTCGCCACCGGGACAGGCGCGGCGGCCGCCGAACGGCTGCTCCGTGCCAACCGCCTTGCGCAGCTCTCCGACGAGCTTCCCATTTTCGAGGCGTCCGTCGAAGCGGCGACCGCGGAACGGGATCGGATCCTCACCGAGATGGAACGGTGCCGCGACGGGGCAGAGCAGGCCCGCAGCGCTGCGCTCGCCGCCGAGCGCGATGCGCGCGACGCGGCACGCACCATCGATTCCGCGACGGCGGCGTTGGAGCGCATCGTGGCCCAGCGCTCGAGCCTCGAGGAGCGGTTAGCGGATCTTGAGCCGGTGTTGAGCGCTGCGCTCGAAGCACGGATGGCGGCCGAGCGCTCGCTTGCTTGGCTTCCCGACCCCGCTGCGGTGGAGCAAGAGCTGGAAGGCGTGCGGGCAAGCGCCGCGGCGGCGGCATCGAACGTGGCCGACAAGCGGGCGGAAGCAGCAACCAGGGCACGGGAGACGGCTGCGGATCGGGAACGGTCGAGCGCGGCAAGCCGAGAGCAGGCCGAATGGCGCAAGCGCCAGGCCGATGCCGAGCAGCGGCTTGCCTCGACCATTGAGCGGCAGAAGCAACAGTCGGCCGAACGCGAGGAGTTGCAGAAGGAGCCAGCCGAACTCGACGCCAGGATTGCAGAGCTCGAGCGGGCCAACGACCAAAGCCAAGTGCGGATCGCCGAAGCGACGGCCGCCGAGCGCGAGGCCGAGCAAGCCGTGGTCGCGGCCTCGCGCGACGTGTCCGCGGCGAATGAAAGCTCGGCCGACACGCGCGAGCGGCGGGCAGCGGCGGCCGCGCGAGCGGAAGCGCAGCAGGTGCGCAGCGCTGAGTTCGCGCGAGCGAGTGTCGACAAGTTCGAAGTGGTGCCGCAGCGCTTGCCCGAAAAGCTCGGCTTTGACGCCAACGAGCCCCGCGATGCCGACGAGGAGGCCACAAAGCTCGAGCGGCTGACCGCAGAGCGCGAGCGAATCGGCCCCGTCAACCTCGTCGCCGAGCGAGAGCTGGCGGAACTCGATGCGGCCCGCACCAAGGGAGCCGAAGAGGCCGAGGAGCTGACCCAGGCGATCCACCGCCTTCGCGGGTCGATCGGCAACCTCAACCGCGAAGGCCGGGTGCGGCTGCTCGAAGCCTATGAGAAGGTCGACGCTCACTTCCGCCGGCTGTTCACCACCCTCTTCGAGGGCGGACAGGCGCATCTTGAGCTGGTCGAGAGCGACGACCCGCTCGAGGCCGGTCTCGAGATCATGGCCCAGCCCCCCGGTAAGCGACTATCCACGCTGACCCTGCTGTCGGGCGGCGAACAGGCGCTCACCGCGATCGCGCTGATCTTTGCGATCTTCCTCACCAACCCGGCGCCGATCTGTGTGCTCGACGAGGTCGACGCGCCGCTCGACGATGCGAACGTCGAGCGCTTTTGCGAGCTGCTGCACCGCATGACCCAAGAGACCGACACGCGCTATCTGATCGTCACTCACAATGCGGTGACGATGAGCCGCATGGATCGGCTCTACGGCGTGACAATGATCGAGAAGGGGGTCAGCCGTCTCGTCTCGGTCGATCTTGGCGGCGCGGAGACTCTGCTCGCCGCCGAGTAGATCAGAATTCCCGGCTGATCTTCAGTCGAAGCTCGCGCTTTTCGTGGTCGTCCAGCTCGAGGGATGAACCGGCCCCATTGGGGGAGCCGAACAGTTGCGGCTGCCAGGTCCCGGTCACGGACCATTCTCCGGATGCAAAATGAACGCTGGGTCCGGCGTACACCGCATAATTTTCCCGGTGCAGCCCGTGCGTCCAGTCGGGATAGACGCTGTGATACCGCCCTTCAGCGCCGACCCACCAGTTGGTCGCCACCTGGTAGGAAAGACCGCTGGAGACCTCCAGCGCGAGCTCCTGTTCGGTCTTATGTTCGACAACGCCCGGAGCAACCTCCTCGTGCTCCCGCTCCCATTCGGGCTCCAGCGTGAGATTGGCCGCCCAGACCAGCCGGTCGTGGGCGAAATTCTTTTGCGCGATGGCCTTCAGCTCGAACTCGAACTCGCGAGCCTTTTGCCCTGTAACCTTGCTGATCCGCGACCAGCCCGGCTCTGCGTAAAACGCGAGTCCAAATCCGTCGTGAGCCGGATTGAAGACCTGATATTTGAACTCCGCCGAGAGTCCTTGAAAGCCGAGGTTGCGATGGACCGGTTCGAACTCCCCTCCGAGCCCGCGCACATGGTGGCTGGCGAGGTTCAGGTAGCCAGAGATTTGGAAGCGCTCACTTAATCCGCGTTCGACCTCCAGCCGATAATCCTGCGCATCATAATGCCCCTGCGCCTTCCCGCGCCGGTCGGTTGCCCACAGAGAAACCTCTGTCTCTCCCGGCTCCTCAATGCCGGTCGTGTACACATAGCCAAAGTCCGGTCCCGAGGCATGGGCAGGTGCGGCGCAAACGAAGGCGGCTCCCGCCGCGAGCGCGGCGGGCAAAAAGCGGGTCATGGATTGAAATCCCTTATTGTTCTGTTCGGCAGTCGCTAATGCGAGTCGTTCTCAATTGCAATAAGAGAAAGCCCGCTAGAGCGCGAGCTCGTCGGCCCTCGCCTTGATGAGCTTGAGGTCGCGCAGAAACAGGCGCTTGCCTTCCTTTCGCGCTTCCTCATTCGGCGCTCGGAGTATCGAGCTGGGATGCGCGGTCACCCAGCATTCGCTCCCGTCAGAGAGCGTCAACGGTTCCCCGCGCACCTTCGAGATCGTGACCACCTTGCTCATCAGCGACCGCGCCGCCGTGGCACCCAGTGCGACAGTGATCGGCGGGCGGATCAGCTCGCGCTCATGTTCGATCCACCAGCGGCAGGCGGTGATTTCTCCGGCGTCGGGTTTGTTGTGGATCCGCCGCTTGCCCCGAAGCACGAACTTGAAGTGCTTCACGGCATTGGTGACGTAGACGGTGGAGCGATCAATGCCAGCCTTCTCAAGCGCCGCGTCGAACAACGCGCCCGCCGGCCCGACAAACGGTCGGCCGGCAAGGTCCTCCTGGTCACCCGGCTGCTCGCCGACAAACATGATGGCCGCGTCGAGCGGGCCCTCGCCGAAGACAGTCTGAGTTGCGTGGCGGTAAAGATCGCAGCGTGTGCATCGCCGTGCATCCTTCAGCAGCGCCTCCCACGATGCGCGCAGGTTGCCGCCGGCCTGAACCGTGCGTTCGGCATCGAGCGCGTGTCGCAGGCCGTCGGTGATGACATCCGCCATTACCTAGGAAAACGACCAAACACCGGCTCCGTTGCGCCCGCTTGGCGGTTCCAATAGCGGCTGGTTTCAGGCAACTAGGCCTGATGCTCCTGGAGGACGCTACACGATGATGAAAGCCGCACCAGCGTGGGTGACGGCACTGTTCGTGTTGTCGCTTGGCCTGAACCTGTGGTTCGCAGGCATTCCGGATTGGCGCTGGATCCCGGCGGCGCTGGTCGGGTGGTATTTCGCCGACCTGATGTCGGGTTTAACTCATATGTACATGGATTACCGGCCCTGCACTCCGGGCGTAGGACTCGACCAGATGTTCCACTACGCGGGATCGCGAGAGAGCGGCGAGTATCTGGCGCTACGTGACCGCGTGCTGCCGCAAATTTCGCCGTTCGAGCGCCTCGTCTATGATTTCAAGAACCACCATCCGCGCCCCGAGGCGCTGGGACGCCGCCCGTTCCTGGTGCAGATCGGCTCGACGATCATCTTTTTCGCGCTGCCCGCGTCCATCCTTCTGAACCTC
>DASSIU010000253.1:0-2276 GCA_035691585.1 Sphingomicrobium sp.
ACCGCGATCCAGGCCCGCAACGAAGCGCGCGAGCAGCGACGTGAAGCCGAGGGACTGGTCGAGTTCATGGTCGGGGACTTGAGGACCAAGCTCGAGCCGATCGGCAAGCTCGACGTACTCGACGGCGTGGGCTCGCGGGTCCTCAGCTACTATCGAAAAGAGGACGCATCGGAGCTGTCCGACGCCGCCTTGCTGCAACGCTCGCGTGCGCTCAACCTCATGGCGGAAGTGGCGTTCCTGCGCGGCCACCTGGATGAGGCGGATGGCCTCTATCGCCAGGCGATGGCGGGTACCGCCGAAGCTGTGCGCCGCGCTCCGACCGATACCAAGCGTCTGTTCGACCATGCGCAAAACGTCTTTTACGTGGGCGAGATTGCCCGCTTCCGAGGCCAGTACCCAGAAGCCGAAGCCCAATATCGAGAATATGCGCGGCTCGGCGGGCGCCTCGTCAGTCTCGAACCAGATAATCTGAAGTGGCGAATGGAGGATCTCTACGGGATCGAGAACGTCGGAATTGCTCTTTATGACGAGCGCCGTTTCGACGCCGCCGCGCTGCAATTTTCTGCTGCGATTCGGCCGATGCAGAATCTGATGGCGATCGATGCGGGAAATCAGACGTATCAAAAGGAGTTTTCGACAATATTGGCGTGGCTGGCCGATGCGCAGCGCGCCCGTGGGCAGTTGGAGGCAGCTACGTCTCTGCGGCAGCAACAAGTCTCGTTACTCGACACCGCGGTCGGGAGAGGCGCGACAGACGTTGCTTTTCGTGAAAATCTGATCCCCGCTCATCAGGCGCTCGGGATGCTGCTCGCTTCACGAGGATTGACCGACAAAGCGTTATTAGAGCTCCAGGCAGCCGCGGATGAAGCAGATAAGCTTGTCCCCGTCGACACCACCAACGCCAGGTGGAAGCAATTCGGTGCAGCCGCCCACCTCGAGCTTGCCAAGACACTCTTGGCTGCTGGCAAGAAGGATGATGCCGCGCGCCAGACGGGGGTGGGCTGCAGCATCATTCTCGCCCTCGCGGCACGCGGTCCCGGACCGGCAAGGATCAGGTCCGTGGAAAGTGATTGCCTCGCGATGCGATCGAGAATCGCCGCCGCAAGCGGCATCAAAGCCGATGCGTTGGCCTACGCAGGGCGTGCGCTCGCTTCCGCGCAGACTGAGCGCAGCGGCGATCCAGTATCCGATCGGTACAGGGTCGCATCGGCGTACAGGCTCCTCGGCGACATGCGCCGGGCGGCAGGCGACTATAGCGGGGCCGCATCCGCCTGGTCTGCAGGGCTCGCTCAGCTGCCGGTGAACGTCGCGGAACGGCCGCCCGACATGGTCGAACATGCCGACCTACTGCAACGGCTAGGGCGCACGGCGGACGCACGGCCGCTTGAGGCTCGGCTCGCCTCATTTGGATATCACAGCGTTATTTAAGAAGCGATCGAAACGGGCTCGCGGGTCGGGCAAGCGTAAGGAGGAACACGATGAAACACGTCACCATTACGAAGAAGGGTCGGGGAGGTGTGAAGACACTCAAAGAGGCGAGGCGATTGGCGGCCGCTACGGGTTGGGCAAGAACGGTGAAGGTTTGGGCGATTGGCAATCCTATTACGTGGAAGCTCGAGTCGAGCCTGAAAGATCCTCAATCCGGCTATTTGGTGTTCAACAAGAAGAACGACCAAATGCCGAAGAAGGACTATTACCTTGTGGAGTTCAAGCTGCAGGACCAAAGCGGCTTGAATCTCAGTTTCAAGTCAAACCCGATGAAGGCGTTCGCGGTGAAGATCTGGGGACAGCAAGCGCCGCCGGCAGGATATTGTCCGCCTCAAGGTTCATATGCGGACACGATCTACGCGATCAGTTGCGATCAAAGCGGCCAGTCCCTGACCATCCGCAATGACGATATGACCTCCGAGTACTTCTCTTTCGCGCTCTTCTTTGACAGCACGAGCGGCGACCAGTGCTGCGATCCGGGCGGTGATAATCAGAATGGCAACTACATATTCCGCGACTGAGATAGGAGCAGTCGATCTCCGCTCCTGAATTGCAGATTCAAGCAGCGGTTGGCGGTATGAGAAGACCGCCGCCCGTCCCATTCGTCCTCGCCGTCGGGGTCACCGGGCATCGCGCCGAGGTCCTCCCCGCCGACAGCGTACCGATCCTTCGCGAGCGCATTCGCGACGTGCTCGAACGCATCGCGGAATCCGGTCGGGCTCTGTTCGCCGCCGAACGCGATTGCTTTGCCGCGACCGAGCCCAAACTGCGATTCGTCTCGCCGATTG
>DASSIU010000254.1:0-2035 GCA_035691585.1 Sphingomicrobium sp.
TGATGGATCCCGCAGCTCACTGCAGCGACTTGGGTCCGGATCGGGTCCGCGGGAATGGCTTTGGCTTGCAGGAGCTTATCGACGGCAATGCGCAGCGCGACCCAGCCGCCGGAGATCGACGCCGTGCGGGTGCCGCCGTCAGCCTGTATGACGTCGCAATCGACAATGATTTGACGTTCGCCGAGCTTCGGAAGGTCGACCACCGCGCGAAGCGAGCGGCCGATTAAACGCTGGATCTCCTGGGTCCGCCCCGATTGCTTGCCCTTGGCCGCCTCGCGATTGCCCCGGGTGTGCGTGGCGCGCGGGAGCATTCCATATTCGGCGGTGACCCACCCCTGCGCCTTCCCCCGCAAAAAGGGCGGGACCCTTTCCTCGACGCTGGCGGTGCACAGCACACGGGTGTCGCCGAAACTGACGAGGCATGAGCCTTCAGCGTGGCGGGTGAAGCCAGGCTCGAATTTCAATTCACGCATTTGGTCGGGGGCGCGTCCGGACGGGCGCATATGGGCTGGTCTCCTGATACTGGTGCGGGCGTGTCCCTAGACCGGCACGTCGACCAATCCTAGATTTAAGTCATGACCCAACCGATCGCCGAACTGACGGACCGGATGCGCGAGATTTTCGGGCTCGTGGTCGAGTCCTATCTCGAGCGCGGTCTTCCGATCGGCTCAAAGGCGCTGGCGGGGACGATCAGCCTGTCCCCCGCGTCGATCCGCGGCGTGATGCAGGAGCTGGAGGGGCGGGGACTGCTTACCCATCCGCATACGTCGGCGGGCCGTATCCCGACCGACAGCGGACTGCGGCTGTTCGTTGACGGGATCATGCAGGCCGCCGCTCCCGACCCACACGAGCGGCGCGAGATCGAGCGGCAGATCGCCCGCGACCAGCCGATCGAGGATGCACTGGCTGCTGCATCGGCGGCGCTGTCGGGCCTCAGCCAGGCCGCCGGCGTGGTGCTGGCGCCAAAGCGCGAGCTGACGCTGAAGCAGCTTTCGTTCGTCTCGCTGAGCAGCACTCGAGCGCTCGCGGTCCTGGTCGGCATCGACGGGAGCGTCGAAAACCGCGTGGTTTCGCTGGACGGCGGCACGAGCGCGGCGGCGCTGAACGAGGTCAGCAACTTCGTCAACGCGCGCCTGTCCGGATTGACGCTGGCGGAGGCGGAATCTCGGCTTCGCACCGAGATTCGCGAGCGCAAGGAAGCCATCGACGCGGCCGCCGCCGAGCTCGTTGCCTCGGGCCTCGCTGCCTGGAGCCAGGATCATTCGCGGCGTCCGGTCCTGATTGTACGCGGCCACGCCAACCTCATCGATGCGACGGCTGCCGAAGACCTGGATCGGGTCCGCCGCTTGCTCGGCGAGCTGGAAGAGGCTCAGGAAATCGCGCATCTTCTGGAAAGCGCGCGCGATGCGCCCGGATGCCGGATCTTCATCGGCGCCGAGAACCGGATGTTCGCGCTTTCGGGCTCGTCGGTGATCGCCGCGCCTTATCGAGGGAGCCAAGGCGAGGTAGTCGGCGTTGTCGGGGTGATCGGCCCGACGCGGTTGAACTATGCCCGCGTGGTGCCCATGGTAGATTTCACCGCGAAAGCACTAACGAGATTGATGGCATGATGGACGCCACGAGAGACGAAGAGCAGCTGCACGAGGAAGCCGACGAAATCCGCAAGGATACGGCAAAGGACGCCCCCGAGGTCGCCGAGCACGACCATGTCGCGGACCTCCAGCGACAGCTCGAGGAGGCGAATTCAAAGGCCCTTTATGCGGCGGCCGAGACCCAGAACGTCCGGCGGCGGCTGGAGCAGGAGCTCCAGCAGGCGACGAGCTATGCCGCAGCGGGCTTCGCGCGCGACATGTTGGCGATCAAGGACCACCTGGAGCGCGCGCTGGCGGCCGTGGGTGAAGACCTGCGCGCCGACAAGACCGCTGCGCAGTTCCTCGCCGGCATCGAAGCGACGTCGCGCGAGCTGGACGCTGCTTTCCAGCGGCACGGGATCACTCGGATCAAGACGATCGGCGAAGAGCTCGACCCGCACCGT
>DASSIU010000255.1:0-2311 GCA_035691585.1 Sphingomicrobium sp.
GGGCAAGCTGATCGTGAAAGGCATCCTCGACGTCGACGACGCCAGGATGGCGATCGCAGCGGGCGCCGACGCGATCCTCGTGTCCAACCACGGCGGACGCCAGCTCGACAGCGCCCCGTCGACCGCGTCGATCCTGACGGGCATCGTCGATGCCGTCGGCGACAAGACCGAAGTCTATGTCGACAGCGGTATCCGGTCGGGGCTCGACGTGCTGAAGTTCCTTGGGCTCGGCGCGCGCGCCTGCTTCATCGGGCGTACCTATTTGTACGGGCTCGGCGCTTACGGCCAGGCCGGAGTCACCAAGGCGCTCGAGATCCTCAAGGACGAGCTCAGCATCGCGATGGCGCTGACCGGGATCACCGATGCGTCGAAGGTTCCGCGCGACATCATCCTTCGCCCTCCACCCGAACCGACGAGAGCGTCGGTGGAGACGAGCGGCGGACCGTTTCGCGACGTGCGCGTTTATCAGGAAAGCTAGGAGTAAGAGACATGGCGAAAACCGGCGGCGACATTCTGGTCGAGACCCTGATCGCCTGGGGCGTCGACACGATCTTCGGGATTCCCGGGGACGGAATCAACGGCGTCTTCGAAGCGCTGCGCCAGCGCGAGGACCAGATCCGGTTCGTGCAGACTCGGCACGAGGAAGCCGCGGCTTACGCGGCCTGCGCCTATGCGAAATTCACGGGGCGCCTTGGGGCCTGTGTCGCGACCTCGGGCCCGGGCGGAATCCACCTTCTCAACGGCATTTACGACGCCAAGCTCGACCTGCAGCCGGTGATCGCGATCACCGGCGCGCAGCACCACGACCTCATCGAGACCTATACCCAGCAGGACGTCGCCCTGGACAAGCTGTTCATGGACGCGACGGCGTATTCGGTGCGGGTGATGGGCCCCGCGCATGTGCAGGACGTGGTCGAGCAAGCGTGCCGCACCGCGCTCGCCTATCATCAGCCCACGCACGTGATGGTGCCCGTCGACTTCCAGTCGCAGCCGGCGAAGGACCGGTCGGAGCGGAACGTCGCCGACCATGTCTCCAACATCATGGCGCGCGGCGGCCAGCTGCCCAATCCGGAGATGCTCCAGCGCGCCGCCGACATTCTCAACGGCGCCGAAAAGCCGTTCATCCTCGCCGGTCGCGGAGCGATCGCAGCGACGCAGGAGCTGCTTGCCGTCGCCGAGCGGCTGCAGGCGCCGATCGGCAAACCGCTGCTCGGCAAGCAGGCCGTGCCCGACGACAGTCCTTTCACGACCGGCGGCGTTGGGCTGCTCGGCACGCGGCCGTCTCAGGAAGCGTTCGAAAGCTGCGACACCCTGCTAATCGTCGGATCGAGCTTCCCGTACATCGAATTCTATCCCAAGCCCGGACAGGCGAAGGCGGTGCAGATCGAGCTCGATCCAAAGCGGGTCGGCTTGCGATACCCGGTCGAGGTCGGGCTGGTCGGCGACAGCAAGCTGGTGTTGTCGGAGCTGCTTCCGCTGCTGAGGAAGAACGACAACGGCAAGTTCCTGAAGTCCGCGCAGGACGGCATGCGTGACTGGCGCGAGCTGATGACCGAGCGCGCGACCCGGCGCGACATGCCGATGAAGCCGCAGGTCGTAACGCACGAGCTCAACAAGCTGCTCGACGACGACGCCATCGTCATCACCGACAGCGGCACCATCACGGCCTGGACCGCGCGCCATGTCGATATGCGCGGGACGATGCAGTTCAGCTGCTCGGGAACGCTCGCGAGCATGGCCTGCGGCTTGCCCTACGCCATCGGCGCATCGATCGCGCATCCAGACCGCCAGGTGGTGGCGGTGATCGGCGACGGCTCGGCCGCGATGCTGATGGGCGATTTCGTGACGCTGAAGAAATACAATCTCAACGCCAAGATCATCGTCATCAAGAACAACGCGCTCGGCCAGATCAAGTGGGAGCAGATGGTGTTCCTGGGCAACCCCGAATACGGGTGCGAGCTCGAAGCGATCGACTTCGCCAAGATGGCTGAAGCTTGCGGAATCAGCGCCGTCACGATCGATGATCCAGCGCGCTGTGCCGATCAGCTGCGCGAAGCGCTTGCTACGCCTGGACCGTGCCTGATCGAGGCGGTGGTCGACCCGTTCGAGCCTCCGTTCCCGCCGAAGATCGAGGTCAAGCAGGCGCTGAACATGAGCAAGGCGCTGGCCAAGGGCACGCCGCATGCGCTCAAGACGGCGCTGACGTTGGGTTCCGACACGGTGCGCGAGCTGGTGTGATGGGCAGCGAGCCCCGGCTCGCGACGCGCGCGCCCGACGGCCAAATCCTGCTCGAGTTCGACCGTTACTCCGC
>DASSIU010000256.1:0-4618 GCA_035691585.1 Sphingomicrobium sp.
CTTGGCGGCTTTTTCCTGGCGTCATTTCACGCGCGCAAAGCCACGCCTCCGAGCACGGTCGTGGTGATCCACGCAGGTGTCGCGGTAATCGGCTTCCTCCTGCTGCTCGACGGCGTGTTCCACCTCGTCTAACCGATGCTCGGTCACCCGCTTCATCCCGCGATCGTCCATTTCCCGATCGCGCTGCTGCTATCGGCAACGATCGCGGACGTCGCTTGGCTCGCGGGATGGACGGGCGACGTGCATCTGGGCGCAGTTATGATGGCAGGCGGTCTTGCCGCCGGGCTGGTCGCGATGGCGGCAGGAATGGTCGACTTCATCAGCCTCGATGAAGTCATTGTCCCTTACGCGCTGCAGCACATCAGCGCGGTTGGCCTCGCGTGGATCGGCTATGCGGCCGCGCTCTACCTCCGGCGCGACGTGTTCGCTGGCGGCTCCGCCCTTGGAACCGCCAGCATCGCCGCCAGCCTGGTCAGCGCCTGCCTGCTGGCGGCCGGCGGCTGGCTCGGAGGCCGGCTGGTTTATTCGTTCGGCGCCGGGGTCCGGAAGCGCGGCTAAACCGCCCCATATTCGTACCGCCGCTTCCACCACGGGCCGTCCGGCTCATGACGGCCGAGCGGCGCGCGGTCGAGCCACTGATACATGCCCCACAGACCGTCGAGCCCGCGGGCATAGGCGGAGTAGGTATGATAGACCTCGCCGTCCTCGAGCGTGAAGGCGCTCATCCCCGGCAGTTCCTTGAGGTAGGTGCGAAGATCGACTCCGCACGTCGCCGCATGACCGTTCGGCGCGCCTTGCGCGTCGGCCGGGATCGGCGGCTTCTCCTGGAAATTATATTCATACCCCCGATCCTGTTGCTCAGAGGTCAGTCCGACGGCAAAATCATAATTGAAATCGCTTCCGAAGGACGAGGCCCAGGGGAAGGTCCAACCCATCCGTTCCTTGTAGGCCTGGAGCTTTTCAAACGGTGCGCGCGAAATCGCTGCCAGCATCACGTCATGGTGCGCTAGATGCTCCCAAAATCCGTTGAAGCCATCAGCGATCGCCGAACAGGATGGGCAACCGGCCTTATAATCCGGGCCAAACATGAAGTGGTAGACGAGCAGCTGCGAGCGACCGTGAAACAGGTCCTCGAGGCCTTTCTCGCCCTGGCAGGTCTGGAAACGATACTTCTTCTCGATCTTGACCCACGGCAGCGCCTGGCGTTGTTGCGCGACCTCATCGCTTTTGCGCGTCAGCTCCTTCTCGGCCTTCAACAAGTCCAGCCTTGCCTTTAGCCATTCTTGACGCGTGGCAGTCGGATGCGTCGTTGTCAGCGTCGCCATCATTTCTTCCTTTCAAATTCAAGCCGGCCAGCAGCACGGCGGCGCTCACAGCGGAGCTGCCGCCGAGCGCGAGCCACGCGAGGGTCGAGAGGCAGAGCGGACAGATGCGTCAGTTCCCCAGAGCCTTGGCGACGGCTTCGTTGGACCGGGCATGCAACGCCCAGAAATCCTTGACGCTTCGGCCCGCCAGCTTCTCCTGGAGCACGGCGAGGTGCGACGTCCATCCGCCGCCGAAGTCCTGGCACCCGCTCGGGCTTTCAATCCCGCTGTGAGTCAGGACCAGCCGCGTCCGGTCGCCGTCGGCAAAGAGCTCATAGGTCACCACACCGTTCTTGCCGCCCTGGAACGTCGTCTCGAGCAGCCGCGGCGGCTCAAACCTAGTCACTTGCTCGGTCCACACCGCACCTTTGAAGCACTCATAGCTCTCCGGATACGGCACTTGCTCGGACGACAGCTTGTCGTGGTCGACCAGCAGCTCGAACTCGCCGACGCCGGTCGCGTCGGTCCCGCCCATGAACCATTGCTGCCGAAGCTCGGCTTCGGTCACGTATCGCCACACCTTTTCGATCGGGGCGTCGAGAAGACGCTCGAGCCGGATCGCGTCGGGGGCGATGCGCTGGATCGGGGCGTTCAGTTCGATTGCTTCAGCCATTGTCATTCTCCTTCTTGTCCCGTTCGATGAGGGCTTCGAGGCGATCGAGGCGGACCGTCCAGAACTTCTCCCATTGCCGGATCCACCGTTCCGCTTCCTCGAGCGGCTTGGCTTCGATCCTGATGAGGTGCGTGCGACCGCTTTTGCGCCGAGCGATCAGCCCCGCGCCCTCAAGCACCTTCACGTGCTTGGACGCACCGGCAAAACTCATCGCGAACGGTTCGGCCAGCTCGCCAATCGATTTCTCGCCAAGCGCGAGGCTCGCGAGCATGCCGCGCCGCGTGGGATCGGCCAGCGCGTGGAACGTCTCATCGAGTCGATTCTCAACCATAAGGTTTAATAATGACTCGCCGCAATAATTGTCAACCGTTTAGTTGAACAATGTCCAAGCCGCTTGCAGCACGTTCACGAAAGTTGAATCGTCGCCCTTTCCGATTCCGGAGGGGACATCGCCTTGCGTAACAAGCTCACGCCGCTCGCCATCCTGCTTGCCGCCACCTCGTTCGCCGCAACCGCTGGCGCAGCTCCGGCAAGCGGCCCGAGCCGCTATTTCACAGGCTCCGACCTGTTCAACATCGAATGGGCGAGCGATCCTGAGATCAGTCCGGACGGCCGGACAATCGCCTACGTCCGCGAATCGAACGATGTCATGACCGACAAGGCTCGGCCGACCATTTGGCTGATCGATGTCGCGACGGGACAACAGAGGCCGCTAGTCGCCGGCGCCGGCTCCTATTTTTCGCCTCGCTGGTCGCCTGACGGGACGCGTTTGGCCTATGTCGCGGCGGAAGGTGGGAGCCCGCAGCTTTATGTCCGCTGGATGGGAACGGGCGAGAGTGCGCGGATCACTGGCCTGCCGGAATCACCCAGCGCCCTTGCATGGTCGCCCGACGGTCGCCGCATTGCCTATTCGATGCTCGTCCCCGATGAGGCGCCCCCACTTGGTAAGGCGCCGCCGAAGCCAGAAGGCGCGAAGTGGGCCGATCCGCTGCAGGTCATCGACAAGGTCACCTATCGCTTCGACGGTGCCGGGTACCTGAAACCTGGATACCGGCAGATCTTCTGGGTGCCTGCCGACGGCGGCGCTCCCACGCAACTGACGTTCGGAGCGACCAATGCCGGAGGCCAGGTTTCGTGGACGCCCGATGGACGATCGATCCTGTTCAGCGCCAACCTCTCACCCAACTGGCAGCGCGAGCCGCTCCAGAGCGAAGTGTACAAGATCGGCATTGGCGGCGGCGCTCCAGTCGCGCTCACGAGCCGCTACGGTCCGGACGATTCGCCGGTGGTATCGCCCGACGGCCGCCAGATCGCCTGGGTCGGGTTCGACGACAAGCACCTCGGCTACCAGGATCAGCGCCTCAACGTGATGAACCTCGACGGATCGGGCAAGCGCGTCCTGACATCCAGCCTCGACCGTTCTGTCTCGAACCCGCAATGGTCGGGCGACGGGCGGTCAATCTACGTCCAGGTGGAGGACCAGGGAGTTAACAAGGTCGAGCGTGTCGGCCTGGACGGGTCGGTCCGCGAGATCGCCGGCGGCATGGGCTTCGGCGAGCTCGACCGCCCATACGCTGGCGGCGGCTTCAGCGTCTCGAAGAACGGCGTTGTTGCGATGACCTCGGGCGATCCGCTGCATCCGAACCAGGTCGCCGTCGCGTCCGGCAACGGCGTGCGCCGTCTCACCCATCTCAGCTCGAGCCTGCTCGATTCGAAGGCGCTCGCTCAGGTCCAGAAACTCCCGGTGCGCTCCTCCGTCGACCAGCGGCCCATCGACGCCTGGATGGTCACTCCGCCGGACTATGACCCCGCGAAGAAATATCCGCTGATCCTGGAAATTCACGGCGGCCCCTACGCCGCCTACGGGCCGCAATTCTCGACCGACGACCAGCTCTACGCCGCGCACGGCTATGTCGTCGTATACTCGAACCCGCGCGGGTCCACGTCCTACGGCGAGGATTTCGCCAACCAGATCGAGAAAGCCTATCCGGGCCACGACTATGACGACTTGATGAGCGTCGTCGATGCGGCGATCGCGACCGGCCATGTCGACCCGAACAACCTGTTCGTCACGGGCGGATCGGGCGGCGGCGTCCTGACCGCCTGGATCGTCGGCAAGACCGACCGGTTCCGTGCCGCGGCCACGCAAAAGCCGGTGATCGACTGGTCAAGCTGGGGCCTCACCGCCGACATCGCCGGGTTCAGCTCCCCCTACTGGTTCGCCAAGCGTCCATGGGAGGACCCGATGGGCTATTGGCAACGCTCGCCCCTCAGCCTCGTCGGTAACGTCAAGACCCCGACGATGGTGGTGGTGGGCAGCGAGGACTACCGCACGCCCGACAGCGAGGCTGAGCAATATTACGAGGCGCTACAGCTTCGCGGCATCCCGACACTGCTGGTAAAGGTGCCCGGCGCGAGCCACGAGACCCTGACGGACCGGCCGAGCCAGTCGGCGGCGAAGGCGAGCGCGATCCTCGCCTGGTTCGACAAGTACCGGAGGAATGCGACGATCACCGCAGGCTCGCTCTCCGTCCACTAGGGGTCAACGCCTCGGAGCGGCTTCGAGCGTTCCGAGAAAGTCGGACAGCGCGGACGCAAAGCGTTCCGGCTGATCGATGAATACCGCATGTGCGGAATCGTC
>DASSIU010000257.1:0-8886 GCA_035691585.1 Sphingomicrobium sp.
CCGGCGCATTGCCACCGCACCCTCCTCCTTGATGCTGTTGGAGGTCACGCGGAAGTCATCCACCTCTACCCCTAGCTTGCGCCGGATCAACCTAAGGAACCGCGCGCCGCCTTGCCGGTTTCCCTGCCGGAACAATCCTGAGCAAGAGGGAGAAGTTGGATGAGGAAATTGGGCATCCTGATCGGTGGAGCGCTCGCGCTCGCAGCTTGCGCGCAGAACCCGCCGCCGCCGGTCGATCTGACCAATCCGCTGATGGGCCCGGGCTTCCTCTCCCAGGCCGGCAGCGCCAATGAGTTCGAGATCGAATCGAGCCAGCTCGCATTGCAGGCATCGCAAAACGCCGCGGTTCGCAACTTCGCGAACGTGATGATCACCGATCATACCCAGCTTGGCCAGCAGGTAGGTGCAGCGGCGACCGCCGCGCATCTCGCGCCTCCGCCGCCGACGCTGCTTCCGCCGCAACAGGCCGCGCTCGACCAGCTGCGCGCCGCCGGCACGGGCTACAGTTTCGATCAGGCCTATCAGCAGGCGCAGATCAGCGCCCATCAGCAAGCGATCGCGCTGATGCAGAATTATGCGACCAGCGGCAACGCGCCGGTGCTTCGCACGACGGCTGCGAATGCCATTCCGATGATGCAGCGGCATCTTGCGATGGCCCAGGCCTTGGTGATCACCCCGCCGCCGCCGCCACCTCCGCCGCCTCCGCCGCCGCCACCGGTTCGGCGCTCGGGAGAACGTGGCTAGCTGGACTGGTAGCCCGGCCGCCGACGCGGCCGGGCTTAACGACCGCTAGACCGTCGGCAGTTCCGACGGCGCGGTGCGGCCGTTGAGCAAGGCCTCGATGTCGGGCACGGGGCGCCCGCTCATCTCCTTGTTCACGGTGCAGACGATCCGCCGCTCAACTTCCTTGTGGAGGCACTTGCGAAGGACGCCGAGTGCCTTTGGCGGAGCAATGATCGCGAGAGCCTCGAAATCGCCGCGGAGAACGCGATCCTTCAGTTCTTCGGCTGTGTCCTTGATCCACCGATCTTCTTCCTGCTGGTGGAAGTCCGTCTCCTCGTATGTCGAGTGGCCATAGCCAGCGCTTTGGTGAATCCCCCCGGGAGCATCGGTCTTGATGTCGCTATCCTTCCGATCCTTGCGCTGCTCATGGGCTTCGGTTCGCAAATCGATTTGATCCTCGTCTCCCTGGTTGCGGAAGAAGAGCATCTTGCGGCCGTCAGCGACCAGAACCAGCGCATCGTGGGGAAGGGGCATAGGAAACTCCTCGAACTAGGTGCTCAGGAGAACGCGTTACTGGCGGCGAGCGTTGCCGCGACTTGTCGCAGCTTTCGTCATGCCGGGCTTGAACCGGTACCGGCTTTCTCTGCCTGATGCGCCAAAAAGTGAAGGCGGATCCGGGCGCCGGCCCTGGACGATGAAGGTCTTATTTGGCCTCCAGATCGGCGGGCTTATCAAGTTCGTGTTCGCCGACCACCGCACCCGGGAGCGGGGCGGTCTCCTCGCCGCCTTCGATTTCGATCTCTTCCTCGTCGCTCTCGTCGATCTTGGCGACGCTGACGACATGTTCACCGTCGGCGACCCGGAAGATCGTGACGCCCATCGTGCTGCGGCCGGCGATCCGGATGTCGCCGACCGTTGTGCGGATCATCTTGCCCTGGTTGGTGACGAGCATCAGCGCCTCCCCCTGGCTCGCCGGGAAGCTCGCGACGACGCAGCCATTGCGCGCAGAGGTATCGATATTGGTGATGCCCTGGCCGCCGCGGTTCGTGCGGCGATATTCGTAGGCCGACGAGCGCTTGCCGTAGCCGTTCTCGGTGACGGTGAGGATGAACTGCTCTTTTTCGTCCAGCTCTGCCATGCGTTCAGGCGACAGGATCGGCTCGCCTTCCTTCTCCCCCTTCCACGGAGCGAAGCGGAGATAGGCCTCTCGCTCCTCCTGCGTGGTGCCCACGCGATGGAGGATCGACATCGAAATGACCTGGTCGCCCGGTTGCAGGCGGACGCCGCGAACTCCGGTCGACGTGCGCGACTGGAACTCGCGGACATCGGTGGCCTTGAAGCGGATCGCCTTGCCGTTGCGGGTGGCTAGAAGCACGTCGTCCCCTTCGGTGAGGAGCTCAACGCCGATCAGCCGGTCAGTGGGATCGGCCTGCTCGTCGCTGTCGTCGCTGCTTTCAACGTCCTCGGCCGCGCTGGTGCCGAACCGCATTGCGATCTTGCCGGCAGTCGGAATGTTCGTGAATGCCGCCATGCTGTTCCGACGGACGGTGCCGTGCGCCGTTGCGAACATGATGTGAAGGCCACCCCATTCGGTCTCGTCTTCCGGCAGCGGAAGCACCGTCGAGATGGTCTCGCCCTGCGCAAGCGGAAGCAGGTTCACCATCGGCCGGCCCTTGGTGTTCGGACCTCCTTCCGGCAGCCTCCAGACCTTCATCCGGTAGACGCGCCCGAGGTTCGAGAAGAACAGGACCGGGTTGTGAGTGGACGTCACGAACAGGTTGGTGACTGCATCTTCGTCCTTGGTCGCCATGCCGGCTCGGCCCTTGCCGCCACGCTTCTGCTCGCGAAAGACGGCCAGGGGAGTGCGTTTGATGTAGCCTTCCATGGTCACCGTCACGACCATGTCCTCGCGCTCGATCAGATCCTCGTCCTCGATCCCGTCGGCGGCGGGCGCGAGCTCGGTGACTCGCGGCGTTGCGAACTCGGCTTCGACCTCGTCGAACTCCTCGCGCATCACCTCGTAGAGGCGCGCCCGGTTCGCCAGAATCTCGAGCAATTCTCCGATATTCTTGGCAAGTCCTTCGAGTTCGTTGCCGATCTCGTCCCGGCCGAGCGCGGTGAGGCGATGGAGCCGAAGTTCGAGGATCGCCTTAACCTGGGCTTCCGATAGCCGGTATGCCTTGTCGGCCTTCAGCGGCTCGACCGCTTCGACGAGCGCGATGTACGGCCTGATTTCCTCCATTGGCCAATCGCGATCGAGCAGTTTCTCGCGCGCGACGGACGGAGAAGCGGAGCTCCGAATGAGCTTCACCACCTCGTCGAGGTTAGTGACCGCCACGACCAGGCCGAGCAGGATGTGGGCTCGCTCGCGGGCCTTGAACAGCTCGAACTTCGTGCGGCGGGTGATCACCTCCTCGCGGAAGCGGACGAAGCTCTCGATGATATCGCGAAGAGTCAGGGTTTCGGGCCGGCCGCCGCGGATCGCGAGCATGTTGGCCGGGAAGCTCGACTGCGCCGGAGTGTGGCGCCACAGCTGATTGAGCACGACCTCTGGTGTCGCGTCCCGCTTCAGGTCGATGACGATGCGCACGCCCTCGCGATTGGACTCATCCCGGATGTCCGAGACACCCTCGATGCGCTTGTCCTTGGCGGCCTCGGCGATCTTTTCGACGAGGCCGTTCTTGCCGACTTGATAAGGGATCTCGGTGAGGACGATCGACCGGCGGTCGCCGCGGCCTTCCTCGACATGGTGACGCGAGCGCATGAGGATCGAGCCGCGACCGGCGGTATAGGCCCCGCGAATTCCGGACTGGCCGAGGATGAACCCGCCGGTGGGGAAATCCGGCCCCTTCACATGCTCCATCAAGGCTTCGGAACTGACTGCCGGGTCTGCGATGTAGGCCCGACAGGCGGCGAGAACCTCGCCGAGGTTGTGCGGGGGGATGTTGGTCGCCATGCCGACCGCGATTCCGCCCGCGCCGTTGACCAGCAGGTTTGGGAAGCGGGCAGGCAGCACCTGCGGCTCGCGCTCCGACGCGTCGTAATTGGGCTGGAACTCGACCGTGTCCTTGTCGATGTCCCCCAAGAGGAAGTTGGCGACTTTCGCCAACCGCGCCTCCGTGTAGCGCATCGCTGCCGGTGGATCGGGGTCCATCGATCCGAAATTGCCCTGGCCGTCGATCAGCGGGACCCGCATCGACCAGTCCTGGGTCATTCGCGCGAGCGCGTCATAGATCGCCTGGTCGCCGTGCGGGTGATACTTACCCATGACGTCGCCGACGATTCGGCTCGATTTGCGATAAGGGCGCCCGGCGACATAGCCTGCTTCCTGGCAGGCGTGGAGGATCCGGCGGTGGACCGGCTTCAATCCGTCTCTGACATCGGGTAGCGCCCGGCTGACGATGACGCTCATCGCGTAATCGAGGTAGGAGGTCTTCATCTCCTCGACGATGGAGATCGGAGCGATATCGTTGTCGCCTGGAGGCGGCGGACTGGTTTCGTCGATGGGGGGCTGAGTGGCCAAGAAGCGTTCCTGCTGAACTTGATGGTGCGCGTTGGGGATGGCGGCACGAAACCGCTTGCCCCCGTCCGTCACCTACCTAGTGACTGTTCGACCGCAATGCCACCCCGCGCGCCCGCGCGCGCGAGGAAAAACGACTTTCCCAAGCAATTTCAGAGGGTTCAATGGCGGTTCAGATCAAATCCGCCAAGGAACTTGGCCTAGTAGCATTTTAGGGTCTAATGCGCCGCCGTCATTCGCTGGCCGCGCGTTCGGCCGCAACAGGAGAAGCCAGCCCCATGAAGTTCATTACCTCGACCGCCATCGCGCTCGCCGCCGCCCTCGCTGTTCCCGCCGCTGCGCAGGGCAGCAAGCCCCCGGCCGCTCAACCGGCGCAGCCGCAGATCAAGCCGTCGAGCAAGGCGCTGAAGGCGATCATCGACCTGCAGGATGCGGTCAACAAAAAGGACACTGCCAACATTCCGGCTAAGGTCGCGGCTGCGGATGCGGTCGCGAGCACCAAGGAGGACCATTACCTCATTGCTCAGCTGCAGTTGAAGGCGGCGGTCGACGCGAACGACAAGCCGGCGATCTCGGCGGCAATCGACAAAATTGCCGCTTCGGGTGAGTTGGATACCGGCAAGGTGAGCGCATTGTATGTCGGCCTTGGCGGAAGTTACTTTAACGACAAGCAATATCCGCAGGCGACGGCTGCCTATCAGAAGGCCTTGTCGCTCGACCCGCGCAACGCGGAAGCCGGCAAGATGGTCGGCGAGGCGCTGTTCGCTTCCGGCCAGAAGGCCGAAGCAGCAGCCGCGTTTCAGCGCGCGATCCAGGCGAGCGTTGCCGCCGGCCAGAAGCCCGATGAGGCGCTCGTCAAGCGCGCGGTCGCCGTGGCTTACGACGTTCAGTCGCCGATGGCGGTGGACCTCGCACGCCAATGGGTCGCAGCCTATCCGAGTCCAGGGGCGTGGAGCGACACGATCGCGATCTACAGCAACCTCAACCATCCCGACGCGGAGTCCGCGCTCGATCTCTATCGGCTTAGGCAGGTCACCGGCTCGATGACTGACGGCGGCGAATATGCGCAGTACGCCCGCACCGCCGCGGAGTTGAACAACTTCAACGAAGCGAAGGCGGCGCTCGATGCCGGCGTCGCGGCGAAGGCCATCGACCCCGCCGATGCGAAATATAGCGATCTGGTCAAGGGCCTGAAGGCAAAGCCCATCGCGACCGCCGCGGATCTCGCCGAAGCGACGAAGACGGCGCAGAGCGGCATGGCGCTGCTCCGCATTGGTGACCGCTACTACGCGATGGGCGACTATGCGAAGGCGGTGGACCTTTACCGCATGTCGATGGGAAAGGCAGGCGTCGACAAGGATGTCGCCAACCTGCACATCGGGATGGCGCTCGCGCGCGCAGGCGATAAGGCCGGAGCGACGACGGCTCTGAATGCGGTGACGGGCCCGCGTTCGGGCATCGCCAAATTGTGGCTGACTTATCTCGACGGGAAGGCCTGAGCTTTCGACACTGTTACGAAGGAGGCGCCGCTGATCCGGCGCCTCCTTTTTTGACGCTGCCACGCGGTTTCGCCTGTCCCGTTATGGGAGAGTTCACTCATTCCTTCTTAGCGCAAGGTAAATGCTCCATTAGAGCAGTCCGAGGATGCGTTCCGAAGGAAAAACCTAGCCTGTGCGCTTCGACGATCGTCTGCTGACCGTCCTCAACCAGCCGGCCGAAGACCGTCACGACGCGGCGGTCCGCTGGCGCCAGCTGGTCGACCTGGTCGCTCGCGCGGGGGTCAACAGTGCGAGCCCCGCGGTCGCCGACGCACTCGCCGCGATCCGTGAGGAAGCACCGCGCGTCGAGGAGCCGCTCCGAGCGGCCGCCGCCCGCGCCGTCGCGGCGCTGCCGCTGCCGCTTGGCCTGCTCGAATATTTCGCATCCGACAGCCTCACGGTCTCCGCTCCCGTGCTGGCCGCGGCGACACTCGATGCCAGCCAGTGGCGATCGCTTCATGCGAGTGCTGACGCCGAGACGCGCAGTTTCATCGAGACTCTGCATCCCGAGGTGATTGCACCGCCTCCGTCGAGAGCGATGACCGCGCCGGAATCAATCCCTGATACCGTGGCGCCGGCGACCTCCGGCCCGTACGCGCCGCCGTCGCTGCATGATGTAGTCGAACGCATCGAGCGCCGTCGCCAGCTTCGTTCGCATCAGCCGGCCGGCGCCGCCACCTCTTCCAGCACTCCCATGGAATCTCCGGCGCTGTTCCGCTGGGAATGCAATCCTGGAGGGGACATCGCGTGGGTTGAAGGTGCACCCCGAGGGGCCCTGATCGGTCGCTCAATCGCCAAAGAGGTTGAGAGCGACGGCGACCGAGTCGACCAGGAGGTGGTCCGCGCTTTCGCCGTGCGTGCGCCGTTCCGCGACTCGTCGCTCCGGGTCGCCGCGGGCGGGGCGGTCTCGGGCGAGTGGAAGATCAGCGGCGTTCCCGCGTTCGAGCCGGCGGACGGCCGCTTTGCCGGCTATCGCGGGGTCGCACTGCGCGAGATGACGCCTGCCTCTCCGGAGGCGCAGGAGACGATTCATGACCTGCTCGCCGACCCCGACTCCCTTCGTGAGCTCGTCCACGAGATCAAGACCCCGCTTAACGCCATCATTGGCTTTGCCGAGATCATCGAGGGGCAATATCTCGGGCCCGCCGACCGGGGCTACCGCGAGCGGGCGCGCGAGATCGTTCGCCAGGCGCGGCTGCTGCTGACCGCGATCGACGATCTCGACTTTGCTGCGAAGGTTCATTCGGCCGGCGCGGCGCGCGAGCGAGTCGAGCTTGCGGCTCTGGTCGAGCGAGAAGCCGCTTCGCTCCGCGACGCTCTTGCGAAACGCGAGATGGAACTCGAGATCGTTCGCCCGAGGGCTGATGTTATCGCCGCAATTCAGCCCGAACTCGCCGACCGGCTCGTTTTTCGTCTCGTCAGTGCGCTAGCCGAGCATGGGAGCCCGAGCGAGCGATTGATGCTCTCCGTGGACCAGGTCGGGGAGAGCGCGCGCGTGTCCGTCAGCCGTCCCGATTCGCTGCGCGGCGTTTCGGATGCCGAGCTGTTCGGTCCCGGCCCGGCCAGCGAGGCGCCCGGTAGCTTTACCTTGCGATTGGTACGCGGCCTTGCGCGGATCGCCGGCGGCGACCTGGTGGGCAATTTCGATTCGGTCGCGATGGTGTTTCCCCGCCGCTAGGAGTCATTGGCGCCTTGGCGGGGGCCGTGCCCTTGTCTATCTCGGCCGCACCGGGGAGGGCCTGTAGCTCAACGGTAGAGCCGGCCGCTCATAACGGCTAGGTTGTAGGTTCGAATCCTGCCGGGCCCACCATCGTCACGCGCAGCCTCCAGGGGATTGGCGAAGACGATGATCCGCCCTAGGTGGCGGCGAAATCGTCGGGGAGTAGCGCAGTCTGGTAGCGCATCTGCTTTGGGAGCAGAGGGTCGCAGGTTCGAATCCTGTCTCCCCGACCACCCTTGAGTCACCATGACGGTGAAGGCCAAGAACCCCGGTTATTCAAAAGTTTAACGAAGGTGGTTCTCATCGGCGCCTGATGCGTGTTAGGCGCTCCCCGATGGATCGGGCCACGGATCTGCATAGCGCGGGTGAAGGAAGCGCTGAATCGAGAGCTATTGCGCCCGACCTTCACGAACTGCGATCGCATCCGATCTTCGATGGACTGGACGACGAGCATGCGACGCGGCTGCTGAGCTCATGCGTTGGGCTGCAGTACCGAGCCGGCAGCTACATCGTTCGGCAGGGCGAGCCGCTGGAGGGTCTTCATCTCGTTCATCGCGGCCTCGTCGATCTCGCCTATGTCGCCGGGGACCACGAATTCGGAGTGATCCTTCTCTCCGCCAAGGATTTGCTACTTCCGGCGACCGCGCTGTTCGGCGAGGCCTCGATCGTCTCCGCGCGCGCTCTCACGACCACGAAAGTCATCGTCCTCGACCCCGCGAGCGTCGACGAAGTGATGAGCCAGACGCGGGCGCTCGCCACCAACATCCTCAAGGCCATCTCGGGCCACTGGCGAATGGCCGTCCGCAATATCCTCGACCTTAGCTGCCGAACCGCAGGGCAGCGATTGGCTGCCTTCCTGCTGCGGCTCGCGGACCTGCAGGCTGGCGCTGGAGCGCCGATCCTGCCGATCGCCAAGCGGCATCTCGCATCGCGCTTGGGAATGTCCGCCGAAACGCTCTCGCGCATGCTGCAGGTGGTGGCGGAGAATGGCCTTCACCTGCGAGGCCGGACCATCATCGTCCACGACCGCGCCCGGGCCGAGGCATTCTGTGGGCCCGATCCTTACCCGGGTGGAGATGAGCGCGCGCTCAACGTCTTCGCGCTTTAGTCAGCCAGAGTCTGCCGGGCTGCTCCCGGGGGGATTGGCCTGCGAATCATCACCTTGCGGTTGCTTCGTCGAATAATCGTGCTCCGGCAGGGGGTTTTCGGTCACGTCCCCGACATGCTTGTGCTTTGAAGGCTTGCGCGACTTTGTAGCTCGCTTGGCCACGGAATTTTACTCCAGCGGGTGCCTCCAAAACACTGCGGCCTCGCGTCGAGTTCCTGTGCCCAGCCGCAGCTTCGATCTGTTGACCGCAATCAAGTCTGGGAACGCCGAACTTGCC
>DASSIU010000258.1:0-2160 GCA_035691585.1 Sphingomicrobium sp.
GCCGGCGTAGATGCGCTTCAAATCGTCATGCCTGCCGGCGCGCGCCGCAGTTCGTCCCTCAGGCGGCGTGCCGAGCGCCTTTAGATGCACATATTCGATTTCCGACTCTTCCAGCGCAGCCCTTAGAGCGGTCTTGGAGAAACCGGGCCGCCGCGACAGTGGAAGCGCGCGAACGTCGATGACCCGCCCGATGCCGGCCTGCTTGAGCGCGGCGAGGAACTCCCCCACCGTCGCGCCTTCATAGCCGATGGTGAAGATCTTCATTCCTCTGCGTAGCATACGGCTTCGATGTTCGCGCCGTCGGGGTCGCACAGGAACGCCGCATAGTAATTCGGCCCATAGTTCGGTCTTGGCCCCGGCTTCCCATTGTCGCGGCCGCCAGCAGCCAGACCAGCCGCGTGGAATTGATCGACCTGCCGATGGTCGTCGGCGCGGAATGCGACGTGCGTTCCCTCGCCTACCTTCTCCCCATCGGCGATCCAGAAAATCTTTTCGCCGGGACCTCCGAAGCCCAGCGCGCTGCTGCCGTCGCCGCTCCTGTCGGGCCCGACCTCCATCTGTACCGACATGCCGAGGGCACCCAATGCCGCTTCATAGAATTTGCGGGACTTGGCGATGTCGGAGACCGCGATCCCTAAATGGTCGATCATCTTGCGCTCCTGTGGAGGGGGACTAGGGACAACGCGCCATGACGTTCGACGTTCACATCATCGGGGGCGGCTTGGCAGGCAGCGAGGCAGCGTGGCAGCTCGCGGAAGCCGGCGTGCGCGTGCGCCTCAGCGAAATGCGCGGTGGTGACGGTGACCACACGCCTGCGCACGCGACCGATCGGCTCGCCGAGATGGTCTGCTCGAACAGCTTCCGCTCCGACGACGCCGACCACAACGCGGTCGGCCTCCTTCACCAGGAGATGCGCTCGCTGAGTTCGCTAATCATGCGCGCCGGAGACGAGCATCGGGTTCCCGCAGGTTCCGCCTTGGCGGTCGATCGAGACGGTTTCGCGGCAGACGTCACGCGAGCAGTCGAGCAACACCCGAACATCACCGTCGTCCGGGAACGAATCGACGCGTTGCCGGATCACCCGACCATCATCGCCACCGGACCGCTGACGGGCTCGGCACTTGCGGAAGCCATCGCAGCCATAACGGGCGAAGGAGCCCTCGCCTTTTTCGATGCCATTGCGCCCATTGTGCACCGCGACAGCATCGACATGGATGTGGCCTGGATGGCCGCCCGCTGGGATCGCGGTTCAACTGAGGGGGACGGCAAGGATTACATCAACTGCCCGCTCGACAAGACCCAGTACGAAGCTTTCGTGCAGGCGCTGATCGACGGCGAGAAGATGCCGTTCAAGGATTGGGAAAAAGACACGCCCTACTTTGAAGGCTGCATGCCGATCGAGGTGATGGCCGAGCGCGGACCCGAGACTCTGCGGCATGGACCGATGAAGCCGGTCGGCCTGGACAACCCGCGCACGGGGCGTTGGCCGTACGCCGTCGTGCAACTCCGGCAGGACAACCGGCTCGGCACGCTGTGGAACATGGTCGGGTTCCAGACCAAGCTGAAGCACGGCGAGCAGGTGCGCGTCTTCCGGACCATTCCAGGTCTCGAGAATGCCGAGTTCGCTCGCCTCGGCGGCATCCACCGCAACAGCTTCATCAATTCCCCCAGGCTGCTCGACGGCGAGCTGCGGCTGAAGTCGAAGCCCAACATTCGTTTCGCCGGCCAGATCACCGGTTGCGAGGGCTATGTCGAAAGCGCCGCCGTCGGAATCCTCGCCGCCCGCTTTGCCGCGGCCGAGTTTCGCGGCGAAACGGTGGCACCGCCGCCGCCGGAAACCGCGCTCGGCGCGATCCTCGCCCACATCACCGGCGGTGCGGATGCCGAGACCTTCCAGCCGATGAACGTCAATTTCGGCCTCATGCCCCCGCTGTCCGGCCGTTTGAAGCGCGCGGATCGGAAGAAGGCGTATACGGATCGGGCACGAATCGCACTCGCGGGCTGGCTCGCCGAACAAAGGGTCCCAGAGCCAGCCTAATTATCGCTGTTATTGTCTTCCGAGGCGATCTGCGGCGGTTCGGCGACGGGTGCCCGGCAGCTGCATGAGGCCTTGCGCTTGGTCGAGCGCGTCGGCGCGGTGGTGGCGAACTCGGCTTCGGT
>DASSIU010000259.1:0-2177 GCA_035691585.1 Sphingomicrobium sp.
GCTGGGACCGACGCGCGTGCAGCTGCAAAACAAAGATCCCCGCGGCTGGCGCGAATTCGCCGACCAAATGGCCGAGCATTCGAGCGAAGGTGCGGCGCGCACCATGCGCGGCGTGCAGAAGCGGCGGCCGTCGCTCTACGACCTCGTCGACAAGATCAAGAGCATCAACGTGCCGAGCTTGGTGATGACCGGGGACGAGGACTGGCCTTGCCTCGAGCCCGCCTTGCTGATCAAGCGGAGTATCCGGACGGCAGCGTTGGTGGTGATGCCCAATGCCGGGCACGGCATCAACCTTGAGGACCCCGATGCTTTCAATGCGCATCTCGCGCACTTCTTCCACGCCGTCGATATCGGCGCCTGGCGCCCGTGCGACCCGCGGGCGATGGTCGACACCGTCCTTGGCCGCTAGACGTCATGTTCCCGGTGTGAGGCCGGCGGTCCGCCCTTTCGTGCGGTAATGCGAGGGTTGCTTGGCGGACCGAGCCGAGCCTCACGCACGGAGGGCGGACCATGGGGGAGTATAGCGGAGCGTTTGTCGCTTTTGACGTGGCGAAGACGAAGCACGCGGTAGCAGTCGCCGAGAGCGGCCGCGCGGGAGATATCCGATTTGTCGGGGAGATCGAGAACGCGCCGACGGCCGTCGCGCGGACGATCAAGAAGTTGGCAGCTCGCTATGGCCGGCTGCACGTCTGCTACGAGGCCGGTCCGACGGGCTACGGGCTTTATCGGCAGATCCGGGAACTGGGTCATGACTGCATGGTTATCGCCCCAGCCCTGATCCCGCAGCGGCCGGGTGAGCGGGTCAAGACCAACCGGCGCGATTCGCTCACGCTCGCTCGGTTGCATCGGGCCGGTGAGTTGACTGGGGTTTGGGTGCCGGATGCGAAGCACGAAGCGATCCGCGATCTCGTTCGGGCTCGGGAGGCGGTGGGCGATGATCTTCGCCGCAAGCGCCAGCAGTTGCTGTCCTTCCTGCTACGCCACGGCCGTCTCTACACGACCGGGCGTGATCACTGGACGCAGGCACACCGTCGTTGGCTTGCACGCCAGAGCTTCGAGCATCCGGGGCAACAGATTGTCTTCCAGGAGGGCATTGATGCGATCGATGACGCAGCGCGCCGCCTGCGTCGCGTGGACGAGCAGCTGGCCAGCATCGTGCCGAGCTGGTCGATGGCGCCGGTCGTGGAGGCTTACCAGGCGATGCGTGGCGCATCGTTCTTGGTTGCCGTGACCTTCGCTGCGGAGATTGGCGATGTTGGTCGCTTCGACACGCCTCGGCAGCTGATGGCATTCCTCGGCCTGGTGCCTGCCGAGCGATCGACCGGCAACACGGTTCGACGGACCGGCCTGACCTTGGCCGGCAATCGCCGCGCGCGACGAGTGCTAATTGAAGCCGCCTGGACCTATCGCTTCCCGGCGAGGGTCAGCGAAGCCCTCCGAGTTCGCCTCGAGGGCCTGCCAAAAACAGTCCGCGATATCGCCTGGAAGGCGCAGATCCGATTGTGCGCCCGCTACCGACGCCTGAGCGCTGCGGGCAAGAAGCTACCGGTGATCGTCGCCGCAATCGCGCGCGAGATCGCCGCCTTCTTGTGGGCCATCGGCCGAGAGGTGGTGCCAACGTAGACGGCGAAATCCCAAATCCGGCTGCACAGATCCGGAGGCGGAGCCGCGGAGGGGAACTCCCGTCGCTAGTTATGTGGCCGGGCCTCCGCTCGATGCCCGTCTTCTAGACCGAGGAAAGCCCCGAGACGAAAGCACGGAAGGCGGTACCCAATCCGCGGATAAGAGCCTGATCCACCGTCGTCTCAGCTCCGCCTCCGGCCCTGTGCAGCTTCAGCCAAAAATACCAACCGCTCGTCAAAACAATGAGCGGCCTGCCTCTCTGCGCTCTTTCGCCTTGACGGGGAACATAAGAGACTAGGCGCGTTCGAAGAGCCAGATGCCGTCGTCCCTGTCGCGACGGCGGAGGCGGCCCGCATTGGCGGCGCGCACGAGGTGGGAGAGGGTTTCGCCCACGGCAAAGCCGAGCTGGTGGCGGTCGAGGGCGCGCGGGAAAAGAGTCGGAACGAGATCGGCCACCGTGCGCGGCTCAGAGCACGCGCTCACCACTTGATCGAGCCGCGCGGCATGGAGCGCGGCAAGCTGGTCGAGGCGCGTGTGAAGGCCGTAAAATGGCA
>DASSIU010000260.1:0-3872 GCA_035691585.1 Sphingomicrobium sp.
ACCTGCCATTTCGACAGGCTCCCGTCCTCAAGCGGGCTTTGCTCATAGCCGGCCTTGGCGAGGTTGCGCGCGGTGAACTCGCCCTCGTCTACGATCAGAAGCCCGCCTTCGCGGACTTGCGGAGCGTTCACCTTCAGCGCCGCCGGGTTCATCGCGATGAGGACATCGGGCTCGTCGCCCGCCGTCTCGATCGCGGTCGAGCCGAAGTTGATCTGGAACGCGCTGACCCCGAAGGTCGTCCCCTGCGGCGCGCGGATCTCGGCCGGAAAGTCCGGGAATGTCGCGAGGTCGTTCCCAGCGAGCGCGGTCGACAGCGTGAACTGGCCGCCGGTCAGCTGCATGCCGTCGCCGGAGTCTCCGGCAAACCGCACGACGACCGCCTCTTGCGGGGGACGGGCGGTGGCTTCGGTTTGGGTTACGCGGTGCGAGGCTGTGGCCATGGCTTGCAGGATAGGACGCGCAATTGCCTTTCGCCACCTCTTCTATACGCTTCCGTCCCGACGGCACCGGGAGGGGCGAGCCGATGATCATGCGACGTGTGTCGGCCGGGTTGCGCCGACAGGACTGGATGGCGATCGGTATCGAGCTGCTGATCGTTGTCGTCGGCGTGTTCGCAGGGACCTGGGTTGCCAATTGGAATGAAGCACGTGTCGAACGCGAAAACACGATTCGTCTGCTGGATCAGTTCAAAAGCGAGATCCGCTACCAGGTTGCGCAATATGAATTTCTCCGCACTTACATGGCGACAACCGGCAACTATGCGAAGGTGGCGCTGGCCGGATGGGAGCGCCGGCCCCAGGTTAGCGACAATGAATTCGTCATCAGCGCATATCAGGCGAGCCAAGTCGCCGGTGCCGCGATCAATACCCAGAACTGGGCAAGCATCTTCGGCAGCACGCAGGTCCAGAACATCCGCGACCCGGTCCTTCGCGGTCGCCTGATCCGGCTGCTCAGCCTCGATTCTTCGGTGATCGATTATCACCAGGTGCAAAGCGATTACCGGCAGCATGTCCGTCAGGTCATTCCGGACGACGTACAATCCGCCATACGGGAACGCTGCGGTGATCGCTTTAAAGCGGATGGGTCGTCGGCACCGTTCCTGCCGCCGACGTGCGATCTGGTGCTTCCGGCGAGTCGTGCGCGTGCCACCGCGGCTGCGCTTCGCGCTCATCCGAGTCTGGTCAATGACCTGAATTGGCATCGCTCGCTGGTTGCGACGATGCTCGACCAATATCGCAATTATGCGACGAATCTGAACGCTCTTGGCAAAGCGATCGACGAATCAAGGCAACGGCGATGATCGACCACCAGCGCTACCGCCGCGGGGTCGGCGTGATGCTGCTGAATGGTCAGGGAAAGGTCTGGGTCGGCGCGCGGATCGATAATCCGGCCGATGCCTGGCAGATGCCGCAAGGCGGAATCGACGAGGGCGAGGACGATCCCTGGGCCACGGCGCTTCGGGAACTCGAAGAGGAGACCGGCATCCCGCCGCACCTCGTCGAAAGGATCGCCCAATGCCCCGAACGCCTGCGCTACGAGCTGCCTCCTGAGTTGGTCGGAGTGATCTGGAAAGAGCCGTGGATCGGCCAGGAGCAGGAGTGGTTCCTCGCCCGCTTCCTCGGTCGCGACAGCGATGTGAACATCGCGACGAAACACCCCGAGTTCCGCGAGTGGCAGTGGATCGAGCCTGCCGAGCTTCCAGACCGGATCGTCCCGTTCAAGCGCGACCTCTACCGCCGCCTGCTGAGCGAGTTCTCAGACTATCTCTAGGTGGATCGCCGGGTGTATGACTCGGCGGAGCGTCTCCACTTATCAGGAGGTCCGCCGTGAGCTTCTTTCTGACTGTTGCCGTGCTGGCCATGGCCGCGATGGACCCGGAGCATTCGCACGAACATTCGCCGCAGCTCGGAAAGTTGTCGTTCGAAACCACCTGCAGCCCAGCCGCGCAGGCGCGGTTCCAAACCGGCCTTAGATGGCTGCACTCGTTCGAATATCAGGAATCGGAGCGCAGCTTTTCAGCCGCCGCAGCCGCCGATCCCGGATGCGCGATCGCCTATTGGGGCATAGCGATGAGCAACTACCATCCGCTCTGGGCGGCGCCGACGCCAGCCGAGTTCGCGAAGGGCAAGGACGCGATCGAAAGGGCCAAGGCCGCGTCCGCGAAAAGCGAGCGAGAACGGGCTTATGTCGCATCGCTCGACACCTTCTATCGCGATGCCGGCAGGCGCGATCTCAAAACACGGGTCGCCGCTTATTCGGAAGAGATGCGGAAGCTCCATGGGGCCTATCCTAACGACGACGAGGCGGCCGTCTTCTATGCCCTGTCGCTGATCGCCGAGGGCGCGATGGACGGCGACAAGACCTATCCGAGGCAGAAGCGGGCAGCCGCTATCCTCAACAACGTGCTGGCGAGAAATCCCGATCATCCGGGGGTCACGCATTACCTGATCCACAGCTTCGATTATCCCGGGTTGGCGGAGCTCGCGCTGCCCGCGGCGCGGCGGTACGCGACGATTGCGCCGGACTCCTCCCATGCGCAGCACATGCCATCGCATATCTTCACCCGATTGGGGCTGTGGGACGAGGCCATCAAATCCAATCTAGCTGCAGAAGCCGCGGCGAAGGCGCATGCAGCGGCGATGGGCATGCCCGGAGTCTGGGACCAGGCCCTGCACGCAATGGATTACCTGACCTATGCTTATTTGCAGACCGGCCAGGATGAAAAGGCGCTGGAGGTCCTCGCAGAGCTCAAGTCGATCAAGCAGGCGGACCCGCCGTCGCTAACCGTGGCCTATGCAGTGACGGCGATCCCGGCGCGGGTGCTGCTCGAGGGGAGGCATTGGGAACAGGCTGCCGCGTTCAACCTGCCCCCAAACCTCGCTTCACTCGCGGCAATCAGCAACAACAAATGGGCGATTGCAAACGTGCATTTCGCCAAGGCTGTCGGGGCTGCGCGCTCGGGACAGCTGAAGCTCGCGCAAGCGGAGATTTCGACGCTTGAGAGCATCGAGCAGCAGCTGACCATCCCGCCGGGCGAGTATGACTGGCGCAAGCAGATCGCGATCCAGCGCCAGATTGCTGAAGGCTGGCTCGCGCACGCCACCGGGAACGACGATGAAGCGCTCCGGATCATGCGCGCCGCCGCCGATCTCGACGACGCGACCGAAAAGCATCCGGTCACGCCAGGTTCGATCCTTCCTGCACGGGAAGAGCTTGGCGAGTTGCTGCTCGCCGTCGGTCGCCCCGTCGAGGCCCTCGCAGAATACGAAGCGTCGTTAGCGCGGGCTCCGCGCCGCCACGCTGGCCTTGCGGGCGCCGCGCAAGCGGCGAAGCTCGCCGGCAAGGCTGAACAGGCAAAGCGTTATGACGCTGCGCTGGCGGAGATTTCGGCCGTCCACCACTGATCAATTCGGGCTTTTCCTTCGCCGAGCAATCGTCAGCTTCAAAGGTCTGGGCTGACTGTGGCGTTCCGCTTGAGCCGCGGCTAGAGCCGTTTCCATGGCGTTATTATCGTCGAGCGAGCGCGCGGTCGTCGAACGCGCGGGGGGCGAGCCGATGCTCGACCAAGTGCTTGCATGGGCGGCGATCAATAGCGGCTCGGGCAACCTCGCGGGGCTGGAGCGGATGGCCGACCTGCTGGTCGATGCCTTCGCGATTCTTCCCGGCCTGATCCGGCTCGAACGGCCGGCGAAGGTCGAAGCCGTTGACGCAGGGGGACGCAGCGTCGGCGTCGAGCACGGTCGACATCTCCACCTGACCGTCCGGCCGACCGCGCCGCTGCAGCTGCTGTTCACCGGCCACATGGACACGGTGTTCGAGGCCAACCACGCCTTCCAGCAGACGCGCTGGCTCGAGGAGGGGGTGCTGAACGG
>DASSIU010000261.1:0-4113 GCA_035691585.1 Sphingomicrobium sp.
GCGCGTTGCGGCCATAGAGCTGCGGCTCTTCGGACCAGGGCTCGAGGCATCCGTAACGGCGATGCGCGAGGCGTGCGAGCTCGGGGTCCTTTTCCTCAAGGAAGTCGATGACTGCCTGGATAGATCCGGACAGGTTGTAGAGGTCGAGCCCGTAGAAACCGCACATCCGGTCGTAGGCGCGGTTGGCGTTATGATGGTGCATCCAGCGGATGAAACCGTCGAACTCGCGGTTGCGCCACATCCATTTGGGGAAGCGCTCGAATGCCTTGAGCTCGCCCTCGCGCCACGGACGATGCCGCACGTAACGGTCGACCGTCGCCGCGTCCGGCCAGTCGGCCTCTGCCGCGACGATGGTGAACCCGTGTCGTTCGATCAGGCGCCGGGAGATTTCGGCGCGGGCGCGGTAGAATTCGCTCGTCCCGTGGCTCGCCTCCCCGAGGAGCACGACGCGCGCATCGCCAAAGCGATCGAAGGCCGCTCCAAATGCAGAGTCGTCGATATTCGGGAGCCTCTCGGCCGATTTTGCGATCAGATCCGGCAGGACGTCCAGTTCAGTGTCGAGCATCGCTCCATCCTTCCTCGCCGATGAGGGGAACGAACCGCACCGCGCCAAGGTTCTCCTGCCGAAGAATTCCGTCGTCCTGCTTGGTCACCTTGACCAGTTCCTGCACCGCGCCAGGATCACCGATCGGCATGACGATGCGCCCGCCGGGAGCGAGCTGGCCAAGCAGCGGCTCGGGAACGTGGCTGCCGCTCGCTGCAGCGAGAATGGCGTCGAACGGAGCCTCGTCGGGACAACCTTTGGTCCCGTCGCCCTCGAGGATGTCGATATTGTCGTAGCCGAGCCGCTCCAGCCGCTCGCGAGCCACCTCGACCAGCTCATGCTGACGCTCGATGCCGATCACCCTGGCGGCGATCCGGCCAATCACCGCCGCCGCGTAACCCGAGCCGGAGCCGACCTCCAGCACCTTGTCCCCGGCCTTGATCGCCGCCGCCTGCATCATCAGCGCGACGATGTACGGCTGCGAGATCGTCTGCTCAGCTTCGATCGGCAGCGGATGGTCGCCGTAGGCGAGGTGAGCATATTGGTCGCTGACGAACAGCTCGCGCGGCACTTGCCGGAATGCATCGAGGATAATCGGTTCGGTGATTCCCCGACGCCGGAGCTGCCGCTCAACCATCGCCTCCCGCTCCGAGGCGAAGTCAGTTGTCATTGTGCTCACGCGTCAGAAACGCGTGGGACGCACCTCGTGTTGCCTAGATCAACCCGGCAAGGGGGCTGCTGGGATCCGCGTAGCGTCGCTTCTGCATTCGGCCGGCGAGGTACGCCAGCCGTCCCGCCTCCACCGCAGCCTTCATCGCACGGGCCATCAGGACCGGGTCCTTTGCCTCGGCGATGGCGGTGTTCATCAGTACGCCATCGCAGCCGAGCTCCATCGCTTCGGCCGCGTCGCTCGCGGTCCCCACCCCGGCGTCGACGAGCACGGGCACGTTAGCACCTTCGACGATTAGACGGATCGTCACCAGATTCTGTAAACCAAGCCCGGAGCCGATCGGCGCGCCCAGCGGCATGATCGCCACCGCGCCGGCTTCCTCGAGCTGCTTCGCGGCGATCGGATCGTCGACGCAATAGACCATCGGTTCGAAGCCCTCCTTCACCAGGGTTTCGGTCGCTCTGAGCGTCTCGCGCATGTCAGGGTAGAGCGTCTTCGCCTCGCCGAGCACCTCGAGCTTCACGAGATTCCACCCCCCCGCCTCGCGCGCCAGCCGCAGCGTCCGGATCGCCTCCTCGGCGGTGAAGCAGCCGGCCGTGTTGGGAAGATAGGTGACCTTCGCCGGATCGATGAAGTCGCTGAGCCGCGGTTGAGTTGGGTCGGAGATATTCACCCGCCGCACGGCGACCGTGACAATCTCTACGCCCGAAGCCTCGACCGCCGCCGCATTCTCCTCGAGGCTCTTGTACTTGCCGGTGCCGACAATCAGGCGCGAGGTGAAGGTGCGCCCGGCGACGGTCCAGGTGTCGGCCTTGATGTCCTGTTGCGCAGTCACTCAACCGCCTCCGACAAAATGTACGATCTCGAAATCGTCGCCGTCTTCGACGCGGATGTCGCCGAGCGTCGACCGGGCCACGATCGCCAGGTTCCGCTCGACCGCTACCTTGGCCGGGTCGATGCCGATCTCGTTCAGCATCTCGGCGATGCTGACACCCCCGGGCACGCGCCGGTGCTCGCCATTCACCCTGATTCCGAGACTTCCATCTAGGCTCATCGCGGCAAGCCAATAGGAGCCGAGCGAAGCCCCCTCAAGTCGGTTCAGGCTGGACGCGGGGCCGAGCCTCTGCAAGGGAGCGCAGCCGATGCCGCAAGGCAAGGGAAGTAGGGGTTTAAGAATGGCCGAATCCTCCAAGGGGGAGAAAAGCGGCGCGATGCGTATCGATCCGTCGCTGGTCCGGGAGCTTGCCGAGCTGCTCCACGCCAACGAACTGACGGAAATCGAAGTCGAAGACGGCGAGCGCCGCATCCGGGTGAAGCGCGAACCCGCGGCGGTGATGGCCGGCGTTCCCGCCGCTCCGCTTGGCGGCGCACCAGCGCTGACCGGACCGCCGGTGCACGCGAAGGAAGACATCCGCGCTGCTCCCGCTGAAGCGGAAGTCACGGGCAACGCCGTCAAGTCGCCGATGGTCGGCACCGCCTACCTCTCGTCTGAACCCAGTGCTGCTCCGTTCATCGAGGTGGGCAAGCCGGTGAAGGCCGGCGACACGCTGCTGATCGTCGAAGCGATGAAGGTCATGAACCCGATCACGGCTCCCGAAGGCGGCATGGTCAAGAAGGTGCTCATCAGCGACGGCCAGCCCGTCGAGTTCGACCAGCCGCTGGTGGTGATTGGGTGATGTTTGATTCCCTCTCGTCATCCCAGCGAAGGCTGGGGTCCATGTTCATGCAAGTCGCCGATGCTTCGGGTTTTCCGCGGACATGGATGCCAGCCTGCGCTGGCATGACGAATTAAGATGCAGATCCAGAAGCTGCTGATCGCCAATCGCGGCGAGATCGCGCTTAGAATCCACCGCGCCTGCCACGAAATGGGGATCAAGACAGTCGCGGTCCATTCGACCGCCGACGCCGACGCGATGCACGTTCGCCTGGCCGACGAAACGGTATGCATCGGGCCGCCGCCGGCGACCGAATCCTACCTCAACATCCCGAACATCATCTCGGCCGCCGAGATCGTGCACGCGGACGCGATCCACCCCGGCTACGGCTTCCTGTCGGAGAACGCGCAGTTCGCCGAGATCGTCGAGAGCCACAACATCATCTGGGTCGGCCCAAAGCCCCAGCATATCCGGACGATGGGCGACAAGATCGAGGCCAAGCGGACCGCCGCCAAGCTCGGCCTGCCTCTGGTGCCCGGTTCCGACGGGCCGATCGTCAGCCTGTCGCAAGCGAAGACCCTCGCCGACGAAATCGGCTACCCGATCCTGATCAAGGCCGCATCGGGCGGCGGCGGGCGCGGCATGAAGGTGGTCGAGCATGAGGATCAGCTCGAAAGCCTGATGAGCCAGGCGGCGTCCGAAGCCCGCTCGGCCTTCGGCGACGATACCGTCTACATGGAAAAGTATCTCGGCAACCCGAGACATATCGAGTTCCAGGTGTTTGGCGACGGCAACGGCCGCGCAATCCACCTCGGCGAGCGCGACTGCTCGCTCCAGCGCCGCCACCAGAAGGTGCTCGAGGAAGCGCCCTCGCCGGCGATCTCGCCCAAGCAGCGCCATCGAATGGGGTCGCTCGTCGCCAATGCCATGGCCGAGATGGGCTATCGCGGCGCGGGCACGATCGAGTTTTTGTTCGAGGACGGCGAATTCTACTTCATCGAAATGAACACAAGGCTGCAGGTCGAGCACCCCGTGACTGAGATGATCAGCGGCATCGACCTCGTCCGCGAGCAGATCCGAGTCGCCTGCGGCGAAGGGCTGTCGTGCACGCAGGATCAGGTCCATCTCCACGGCCACGCGATCGAATGCCGGATCAACGCCGAGGACCCCGAGACCTTCGCGCCCTCACCGGGCCTGGTGAAGAACTATGTCGCGCCCGGCGGCATGCACGTGCGCGTCGATAG
>DASSIU010000262.1:0-6073 GCA_035691585.1 Sphingomicrobium sp.
AAATGGCCTGAGCCGGAGGCGGAGGTCGATCCGCAAGCGAAGGCGGAAATGGAATGGTTGATCGAGTTGGTCGCTGAGATTCGCACCGGACGCACGGAGCTCAACGTTCCTCCGGCTGCAAAACCAGCGCTGGTGGTGGAACAGGCCACTGACCCGGTTTTGCGCAGGCTTGAAAAGTATTCGACCGCGATCGAGCGTTTGGCTCGATGTGTGTACCTGCCGAAAGCGACGGGCGACTACGCCCCCGGCGGCTCAATGCAGTTCTCAGTGGGAGGCGCAAATTTCGTTATCCCTTTGGAAGGAGTCATCGACATAGGCGCGGAGCAAGCGCGGTTGTCTAAAAATGCCGTTGCCGCCGAGAAGGAGCGCGACAGCCTCGCGCAGCGCCTAGCCAACCCGAACTTCACCGAGCGAGCCAAGCCCGAGGCGGTCGAGAAAGCTCGCGCCGACCATGAGGCGAAAGCCGCCGAGGCCGAACGATTGCGGGCGGCGTTGGAGCGGTTGGGGTGATCGTTCCCCAGCGAAGGCCGGGGTCCAGGGCGGCGGGAACCGCTGCTTCGCAGCGGCCTGGGCTCCGGCCTTCGCCGGAGTACAAGGGAAAGGGCATGGCAGACGCAGGCAAACCCAACCGCGGCGACCTGACGCAGGGGCCGATCGGGCCGACCCTGCTCAAGTTCGCGCTGCCGACGCTCGCCTCCTCGATCATCCAATCGCTGAACGGCACGGTCAACTCGATCTGGGTCGGCCGCTTCCTCGGCGAGAGCGCGCTGGCGGCGACGTCGAACGCGAACATGGTCATGTTCCTTCTGATTTCGTTCGTGTTCGGCTTCGGCATGGCGGCGACGATCCTCGTCGGGCAGGCGTTCGGGCGGAAGGACGTCGAACAGGCGCGGCGAGTGGTCGGAACGACCGCCGGCGCGTTCCTGCTGATCACCCTCGTCGTCGCAACCGCGGGCTATTCGCTCGCGCCAGCGATCCTGAAGCTGCTCGGGACCCCGGGCCCCGCCACTCCGCTGGCGCTCGCCTATCTGCGCGTGATCTTCCTGGCGATGCCGGCGCTCCTGCTCCTCACCATGCTGATGATGACTCTTCGTGGAGCGGGGGACAGCCTGACGCCGCTGTGGTTCATGCTTGTCGCCGTCGTCCTCGACAGCGGCCTCAACCCGGTGTTCATTCGCGGCCTGGGGCCGGCGCCGCGGCTGGGGATCGCGGGATCCGCCACCGCGACCCTGATCGCCAATTACACGGCGCTGATCGCGTTGCTCATCTTCATCTACGCGCGCGACCTTCCGCTCCGCCTCAAGGGGCGCGAACTCAGGTTCCTGCTTCCCAATCCGGCGATCGTGAAGACCATCGTGACGAAGGGCTTTCCGATGGGCGTCCAGATGATCGTCATCTCGGTGTCCGCGCTGGCGCTCATCGGGCTCGTCAACCGGCATGGGGTCGATACCGCGGCCGCCTTCGGGGTGGCGCTGCAGCTATGGACCTATGTCCAGATGCCGGCGATGGCGCTGGGCGCGGCGGTGAGCGCTATGGTCGCCCAGAACATCGGCGCGAACCTGTGGCACAGGGTCGGGGCGGTGACCCGGTCGGGGATCATCTATTCGGTGCTGATCACCGCCGCCCTGGTCGTGCTGCTCACCCTAGCGGATCGCTCGGTCATGGCGCTGTTCATGGGCGGCGGGAGCCCGGCCATCCCGATCGCGCGGCACATCCACGTGATCGCGACCTGGAACTTCATCCTGTTCGGGATCACGATGGTCCTGTTCGCGACGGTGCGCGCGAATGGCGCGGTGTGGGCGCCACTGGTGATCCTCACCATCGGCCTCCTCCCGGTGCGGTTCGGCTTCATCTTCGCGACTGACCAATGGCTCGGCGCCGACGCTATCTGGTGGAGCTTCCCGGCGAGCTCGTTCGCCAATGTGGCGCTCGCGGTCGGCTATTATTTGCAGGGCAGCTGGAAGAAGGCCCGGATGATGGTCGAGCAGCCATGTCCGGACGAGGACGAAACCACCGAGGAGGCGCTCGCCACGCGTGAAGCCGGGGGCGCCCTTAATCCGGCGGGGTGACGAACGGCTGAGCGGAGGCTAATCGCCTCGCCATGTCCGCTTCCTTCCCCTACCTGCGCATGCGGCGCGGCCGTTCGAGTCCGTGGATGCGCGCGATGCTGGCCGAGAACCGGCTTCATCCGAGCGATTTCATCTGGCCCTTATTCATCTGCGAGGGGCGCGACCGGGAAGAGCCGATCGGCTCGCTTCCGGGCGTCAGCCGCTGGAGCATCGACCGCCTCGGTGCCAGGGCGAAGGAGGCGGCCGAGTTCGGAATTCCCTGCGTGGCGCTGTTCCCGAACACGCCGGAGAAGCTTCGCACCGAGCGCGCCGAGGAGGCGCTCAATCGCGACAATCTGATCTGCCGGGCGGTGCGCGCGATCAAGGACGCGGTGCCGGAGATCGGAGTCCTCACCGACGTCGCGCTCGATCCCTATACGGCGCACGGCCATGACGGGCTGATCGACGAACTCGGTAATGTGATCAACGACGACACCGTCAGCGTCCTTGTCGACCAGGCGCTGGTGCAGGCCGAGGCGGGTGCCGACATCGTCGCTCCCTCCGACATGATGGACGGGCGGGTCGCCGCGATCCGCGAGGCGCTGGAGCGCGAAGGCCACCAAAATGTCGCGATCATGGCCTATGCCGCGAAATATGCTTCGGCATTCTACGGGCCGTTCCGCGACGCGGTCGGAAGCAAAGGCCGCTTGAAGGGCGACAAGCGCGGATACCAGATGAACCCGGCGAACATCGAAGAGGCGCTGCGCGAGGTGGAGCTCGACCTCGTCGAGGGCGCGGATTTCGTGATGGTGAAGCCCGGTCTCCCCTATCTCGACGTCGTCACCAGGGTGAAGGACGCCTTCGGGGTCCCGACCTTCGTTTACCAGGTGAGCGGCGAGTATGCGATGATCGAACATGCCGCCGCCGCCGGCGCGGGCGATCGCGACGCGCTGATCCTCGAAACCCTGCTCGCATTCAAGCGGGCGGGCGCGACGGGGGTGCTAACCTACCACGCCCTCGATGCCGCGCGGCTCATCAATGGCTGAGGTTCTGCCGTAAGATGCTGACGCGCCGTTAACCAAAATCAAAGCCTGCCCGGATAGGTGAAGCTCCGGGGGGCGTTCCTATGGTGACGAGGGCGGCGGATATCGGCGGCGTTGTCGTGACCTCGCGCGTGCGTTTTGCACTGACGATCTTCGTCGGCTCGTTCCTGCTCTTCCTGGTCCAGCCAATGATCGCGCGAATGGCGCTTCCGCGGCTCGGGGGGGCGCCGAGCGTGTGGAACTCGGCGATGCTCGTCTATCAGTCGCTGCTGCTCGCCGGCTATGCCTACGCCCACTGGCTTGGTCGGTTGCGGCCGCCCGCGCAAGCGGCGGTCCAGGTGGCGCTGCTCCTTCTCGCGGGCTTGACTCTGCCGGTGGGGCTGATGCCATCGAACCCGCCGCCGGACGCCAACCCCTTCCTGTGGGTGCCGTGGCTTCTGCTGTTTTCGATCGGCCCCCTGTTCTTCGTCGTTTCGGCCCAGGCGCCGCTGCTTCAGCGGTGGTTCGCGTTGTCGGACGGAGCCGACCCTTACCCTCTGTACGCGGCCTCCAACCTCGGCAGCTTCGGCGGCCTTATCGCTTACCCGCTGGTCGTCGAGCCGCTGCTCCCGCTGAGCGAGCAGCGCTGGTTATGGAGCGCCGGCTACGCGCTCTTGATCCTGCTGGTCGCCTGGTGCTCGAGGAGCCTGCCGAAATCGACGGCTGTGGATCGCTCCGACGCAGCGGCCGAGCCCGCGCCATCCTGGCGAACGATCGTCCGATGGATGGTGATCGCCGCCGTGCCTTCGGGGCTGATCCTTTCGACGACTTTGCACATCACGACCGACATCCTTGCGATGCCCTTGCTCTGGGTGTTGCCGCTCGGTGCCTACCTGCTGAGCTTCACCGTCGCATTCTCGGCGCGGCAGCGGGTGAAAGAAGCGATCACGCGCCTGTCGCCTCTGGTCCTCCTCTTCGCCGCTCTTGCCCTGTTTCTCGACCAGAGCGCGCTCGCTCTCCTGTTTTGCGGCGTGTCGATCGTGAACCTATTCACCGCCTCCGTCGCCCTCCACAGCCGATTGTTCGACACGCGGCCGCCTGCGCGGCAGCTCACCTCATTCTATCTGGCGATGTCGGCCGGCGGAGTCCTCGGGGGGATATTCTGCGCACTGCTTGCACCGCTGGTGTTCGACTGGAACTACGAACATTTGCTGCTGCTCGTCGCCGCGGCCTGGCTGATCCGGGCGCCGAACCCATTCGGCCTGGTCGGCAAGTTCTGGAGCACGGATGCGCGGGCGCGGCGCGTCGCCCTTGCCCTGCTGCCGCTGCTTGCGCTGCTGAGTCTTGCCGACCGTGGCGCCATGGAAACCGCTTCCGCGCAGTTGGTGCAGCATGTTGCGGTCGTGACGATCCTCGCCATCGCCATTGTCGTGATCGGGAATCGGCCGCTGTTCACCGCGGCGGTGGCCGCGCTGGTCCTTGCCGCAGGCGCCTGGGAGCGGCTCGAGCTGAGCGTCACTCCGGGAACCACCGCTCGCAGCTTCTTCGGCATTTATTCGATTCGCCCGGGTCAGCATCATTCGCGGATTCTCGTCCACGGGACGACACTTCACGGGATCCAGAACCTCGGCTCGCCCGACCGAGAGCGCATGGCGACGAGCTATTATGCGCGTGCGTCCGGCGTCGGGCTTGCAATGCAGGCGGCTCCGCGTCTGTTCGGGGCCGGCGCCCGGATCTCCGTCGTCGGACTCGGGGCGGGAACGCTCGCCTGCTATGCCCAGCGAGGCCAGAGCTGGACCTTCTACGAGATCGATCCAGCCGTCGTGCGGATCGCCCGCGACCCTCGGCGCTTCACGTTCCTATCTAGGTGCAATCCGGGCGCCCGGGTCGAAGTCGGTGACGCCCGCCTGCTGATCGAACGCGAGAAGTCGGACAGCGTGGACCTGCTCGTCGTCGACGCCTTCTCGTCAGATGCCATTCCGATGCACTTGCTCACGCTGGAGGCATTTGCCGACTACCGCCGCTTGCTCTCCCCATCGGGATTGCTGCTCATCCACATTTCGAACCGGTATATCGACCTGAAGCCGGTCGCCGCCGCGGCTGCGTCCGCCGGCGGGTGGCAGGCCGCGATGCGCGCCTACCGTCCGGGCGCTGCAGGCGTCGCGATCAACGAACGCGGATCGGACTGGATCGCGATGTCGCGGTCACCCGCGACCCTCGATCGGCTCGTCGGCGATAGGGGTGCACGGTGGACCGCAATCCCGGCCGGCTCGCGTTTCCGGCCGTGGACCGACGATCATGCGAGCGTCCTGCCGCTGATTCATTGGGGCGGTCTCAGCAGCTAGCTGCCGAGCCGCTGCTGGATCGCGCGAACCCGCGCGGCCTGCCGTTCATCGAGCGAACCGACCTCCGCCTGCGCGCTTTTGATCGCCGCGAGGTCGTTGGGCGCGATTCCGCGCTGGGTTTGGAGCGCGACCGCCGCGAGATTGTCGATGTCGCCGAGCGCGGCGGCGGTGGGCTTGCGCGCGGCGATAGCGGCGGTGAGCGCCTCCTGCGCCGCGATCCAGGACTCGCTTTGCGCCGCGCCGGCCGAGCTCGCGAGCCGTTCGGCATTGGATGCAGCGGCGTCGAATGCGGCGTCGGCGCTGTGCGCTTGCCCGACCAGCGCGGCGAGGCGGCTCTCCAATGAGGCGCTCACCGGCCGCTCGTTGATCGGCCGGACGATCGGCACGCGGGGATCGATCGCTTCGGCCACGCGCGGTTGCAGCGAGGGATAAGGCCCGCTCGGCGCCGAGCAGGCGCTGAGAAGGATGATCGAAACGAGGGGGGCCTTGCGCATCGGCAACGGCTCTAAAAGGAAAATGGCGCGCCCGAAAGGATTCGAACCTCTGACCCCCAGATTCGTAGTCTGGTGCTCTATCCAGCTGAGCTACGGGCGCGCGGGTGCCGGGAGACGGCAGGCGCGCGACATAGGGGGACGAACCGGCAGGCGCAACCCTTCAC
>DASSIU010000263.1:0-25082 GCA_035691585.1 Sphingomicrobium sp.
TGTCGTGGGCAGCGATCCATCGCCTGTGGCAGATGCTCCTCAAGGGATTGCAGGACGTCGCCGTCGCTCCCGATCCGCGCGAAGCGGCCGAGATGGCCCTGCTGAGGCTGATCCACGCCGCGGACATGCCGGACCCGGCGACAATGATTGCGAAACTGAACGGCGAAGGGGCCGCAGTGATTGCCGCTTCTTCGTCCTCACCGAAGTCGCCCGGGCCGACCGCCAGGACTCCAGGCGATTTCGCCGGCTTGGTGAAGGTCATCGAGCAGAGCGGCAAGCACCTCCTCGCCCAGCAGCTTCATGACCAAATCGGGCTGGTCCGCTACGCACCGCCCGAGCTGGTGTTGAAACCCATGCGGCCGCTTGGCGGCGATTGGCCGCGCGACCTCGCGCTTGCGCTCAAGTCGGCCACGGGGAGCAGCTGGCAAGTGTCGTTGTCCGACGAGCCGGGTGAGCCGTCGCTTCTCGATCAGGAGAAAATGGCCGAGGAGCGCGTTCGCGCCGATGTGCTTGCCGATCCCAATGTCCGAGCAGTGATGGACGCGTTCCCGGATTCGGAGCTCGAATCCTTCTCAACCAGAGGCAGCTGACATGCCCGAAATGCCCGACTTCGACGAAATCATGAAAATGGCGCAGAACGCCCAGAACGAGCTCCAGAAGGCGCAGGACAATCTCGACAAGATCGAGGTCGAGGGTGCCGCCGGCGGGGGCTTGGTGAAAATCCGTGCCACCGCGAAAGGCCGGATCCTGAATGTCGAAATTGACGAGAGCCTCCTCGCGCCGTCTGAGAAGACGATGATCGAGGATTTGGTTGCAGCCGCGATCAATGATGCTCGCGCGAAGGCGGACTCGGCCGCAGCCGGCGAGATGCAGAAGATGCAGTCGAGCCTTCCGCTGCCGCCCGGATTCAAGCTTCCCTTCTAACTGTTTGACGGCAGACATTTCTGCGGCATGATGCGCTCCTCACATGGGGAGGCGCTGATGGGTACGCTCGGCGCGATGCAGGATTTTCCGCTCCGCATCATGCGGCTGATGGACCATGCCGAGCGCGAGCATGGCAGTCGCGAGATCGTCGCCGCTCGCGGCGATGGCACGACCATTCGCACCAACTGGACAAAACTCGCCCGGGATGCGCGCAGGATGGCGCAGGCTTTGGAACGGCTCGGCGTCCAACCCGGCGATCGTATCGCCACGCTGGCAATGAACCACGACCGACATCTCGTGTCCTGGTTCGGCGTGGTTGGGATGGGCGGGGTGCTGCACACACTCAACCCGCGGCTTTTCGACGACCAGCTCGCCTACATCGCGACCCACGCGGAGGATCGGGTCCTGCTCTACGACGCTGCATTCCAGCCACTGATCGATCGGATGAAGCCGCACTGGCCGACGATCGAGCATTACATCTGCTTCGAAAGCGACTTCGACGGCTGGCTTGCCGCGGAAAGCGGCGATTATCGCTGGCACGAAGGCGATGAGCGCGATCCTTGCGGCCTCTGCTACACCAGCGGCACGACCGGAAATCCCAAGGGCGTGCTCTACGAGCACCGATCGACCGTGCTCCACGCGATGAGCGTGATCGTCCCGGACATCTTCGACGTCTCGGCCCGCTCGGCGATGCTTCCGGTGGTGCCGATGTTTCACGCCAATAGCTGGTGCATTCCCTATGCCGCGGCGATCGCCGGATTCAAGCTGGTCATTTGCGGCGACAATCAGCCTGAGCACATCTGCAAGCTCTTCAATGAGGAAGGGATCACCCATACCGCCGGTGTGCCTACGGTTTGGCTCAATATGATCGACTATGTCGAGCGCACGGGCGCCAAGCTCGGCAAGCTCAGGATGGTCGTGATCGGCGGTTCTTCCGCCCCGCCCGCAACGATCCGCTGGTTCCGCGAGCGCGGCATTCACGTCAATCATCTCTGGGGGATGACCGAGATGTCGCCGGTCGGAACGGTCGGCGCTCCGCCGGCCAATTGGGACGAGATGAGTGACGAGGAGCAGGTCGACTACATGTCGCGGCCGGGCCGATCGATGTTTGGGGTCGAGCTGCGGACAATCGACGCCAATGGGAATGTGCTTCCCCGCGACGGCGTAAGCGCGGGCAGACTACAGGCCCGCGGCCCCGCCGTCGTTCGCCGCTATTTCAAGCAGGACCAGGACGCGTGTGGCGAGGACCAGTGGTTCGATACTGGCGACATGGCCGCGATCCACCCCGACGGCACGATCCAGATCACCGACCGCGTCAAGGACGTGATCAAGTCCGGGGGCGAGTGGATCAGCTCGATCGAGCTCGAGAATGCCGCAGTCGGCTGCCCCGGAGTCGCCGAAGCGGCTGCGATCGGAGTCCCGCATCCGAAATGGGACGAGCGGCCACTGCTGCTAGTGGTCAAAGACCCGGGCTCGAACCTGTGCGAGGCGGAAGTGCGCAATTACCTGTCGGACCAGGTCGCCAAATGGTGGCTTCCTGACGCGATCGAGTTCGTCGAGACGCTGCCTCACACCGCTAGCGGCAAGCTCAGCAAAAAGGACCTGCGGGACCAATATCGCGACTATCAGCTGCCGACTGCCGTCGAGATGGTAGGGCGCGACTAGAAAAAATGCGCCTGCTCGCCTAACTGGCGACCAACCCCCGACCCATAAAGGAAATCCGCGACCCCATGGCCGCCCAATATGCTTTTGTCATGAAGGACATGACCAAGTCCTTCCCCGGCGCCCAGAAGCCGGTGCTCAGCCATATCAACCTGCAATTCTACCACGGCGCGAAGATCGGAATCGTCGGACCGAATGGCGCGGGCAAGTCGACCCTGATGAAGATCATGGCCGGCATCGACAAGGAATATCAGGGCGAGGCGTGGCCCGGCGAAAACATCACTGTCGGATATCTGCCGCAGGAGCCGCAGCTCGATCCCAGCAAGAATGTGCTCGAGAACGTCAAGGATGGCGCACGCGAGGTCGCCGACATGGTTGACCGCTTCAATGCGATCTCGGCCGAGATGGGCGATCCCAAGGACGACACCGACTTCGACGCGCTGATGGAGGAGATGGGGGAGCTACAGGGCAAGATCGATGCGGTCGACGGATGGACCCTCGACAACCAGCTCGAGGTGGCCATGGAGGCGCTTCGCTGCCCTCCGTCAGACTGGCCGGTCGAGAACCTGTCAGGCGGTGAGAAGCGCCGCATCGCTTTGACCCGGCTGCTCATCCAGAAGCCGTCGATCCTGCTTCTGGATGAACCGACCAACCATCTTGACGCCGAAAGCGTCCAGTGGCTCGAAAACCATCTCAAGGAATATCCGGGCGCGGTGCTGATGATCACCCACGACCGTTACTTCCTCGACAATGTGGTGAGCTGGATCCTCGAGCTGGATCGCGGGAAATACTTCCCCTACGAGGGCAATTACTCCACCTACCTCGAGAAGAAATCCAAGCGGATGGAGCAAGAGGAGCGCGAGGAGTCGGGGCGGCAGAAGGCGATCAAGGACGAGCTCGAGTGGATCCGCCAGGGTCCAAAGGGGCGCCAGACAAAGTCGAAGGCCCGAATAGCCAAATTCGACCAGCTGGTCGCGGCGCAGGAAAAGCACGTTCCGGGCAAGGCCGAGATCCTCATTCAGGTGCCTGAACGGCTCGGCGGCAAGGTTATCGAAGTCAACAATATCTCAAAGGCTTACGGCGACAAGCTGTTGTTCGATGACCTGAGTTTCACACTTCCGCCCGGTGGGATCGTCGGCGTGATCGGCCCCAATGGCGCCGGCAAGTCGACCTTGTTCAAGATTATCACCGGGCAGGAGCAGCCGGACTCGGGCACGGTCGACATCGGCCCGACGGTGCATCTCGGTTATGTCGACCAGAGCCGCGACCATCTCGATAATTCAAAGAACGTCTGGGAAGAAATCTCCGACGGGCTCGATTACATGAAGGTCAACGGCCACGATCAGTCGACCAGGGCCTATGTCGGCGCATTCAACTTCAAGGGCCAGGACCAGCAGAAGAACGTCGGGAAGCTATCGGGCGGCGAGCGCAATCGCGTCAACATTGCCAAAATGCTGAAGCGCGGCGGCAACGTGCTGCTCCTGGACGAGCCGACCAACGACCTCGACGTCGAGACCTTGGGAGCGCTCGAGGAGGCGATCGAGAATTTCGCCGGCTGCGCGGTCATCATCAGTCACGACCGCTTTTTCCTCGACCGTCTCGCGACCCATATCCTCGCCTTCGAAGGCGAGAGCCGGGTCGAATGGTTCGAAGGCAATTTCGCGGCCTACGAGGAGGACAAGGTGAACCGGCTAGGCGAGGAAGCCACGCGGCCGCATCGGACGACTTACCGGAAGCTTACTCGCTAGTGTAGCCGAACCGTTCGACCCAGGGCTCCAGGATCGGCAGCACCGGTGCCATCTGTTCGCGATAGCGGCGCCAGACGCCTTGGCCATCCCGATTGAGTCCGCGGACGACCTGTGCCGCGCTCGGCGTGCCGATGCCGCGCGTCCGCGCCTTGGCGGCGAAGTCGAAGAGCGCCTGATCCCACTCAAGGCCGAGGAAATCGCAAACAACCCGGGCTGTCCCCTCGAAATCTTCGAGCAGGTCTTCGTATCGCACGATGTGCTCGGGTAGCGGCAGCAAGTCGCGATAGACCCCCGATAGCCGCATCACTGCGTCGTAATAGACCGCGGCACCCCGGAGCGTCAGCAGTTCGAACATCGCGGAGTTCATCGCAAACCTGCGGCGGAAGCAGCTGAGCACCACGTCCCGCGGATCTCGGACGGCGAACAGGACTCGGGCATCGGGGAACAATTTGGCGATCAGCGGAAGCTGCAGGCTGGCGAGCGGCAGCTTGTCGATGAACACTTTTCCGCGCGGGTCGATCCCGTAGCTGCGGACCTTGCCCCAATAGGCACCGCGCTCGCGCGCCGACTCCTCGCTGTTAATGCGGCTCAGCCGTCCAAGGCCCTCATCAGAAGCCAAATAGGTCTCAGACGACGGTCCGAGGCAGTCTTTCTCTTCAAGACTGATTACCTCGGGGTGGCTGGCCAGAATGTTCTCGAGCAACGTGGTCCCCGACCGAGGAAATCCGACTAGAAAGATATGACTTTTGGGATTCTCGTCAGACGACACGGGGGGCTCGGCAGCGCGCCATTGCCCGCGATCTGCTGTTTCAAACCAGCTGATCAATCGGTTGGCTCGAGCCAACGCTGACTCGCCGGCAGCGAACCGATCGGCATACAGCGCGTGCAATTGCGCATTGGAGGCCCGGTACATTTCGAATGCGTGGGCCGGTCGACCCTCGGCGTCGAGAAGATCGCCGGTCAGACCGAGCGCGATGGAGCGATTGATTGTCGTCAGTTTCGGGTCGCGGCTCAGTGGCATCAGATGCGCCGCAGCCCCCGGAAGATCGCCTTGCTGGAGCGCGGCCGATGCAAGCGCCATTCGAGCGAGCGCATCGCGGGGCCACAGGGCCAGTGCGCGCTCGCCAAGGGTTCGGGCCGAAGCCGCATCGCCCGCCTGCGCCTCGATCCATGCCAGGCTCGCGAGCGCCTCAATGTAGTAGGGCTCGAGCGAGATCGCCTGCAAATAGGCAGACCGAGATGCTGCGACGTCGTTGAGATCGTCGAACACCTCACCGCGATTGAAATGGGCAGGAGCCATGCGCGGATCGATCCGAAGCGCATCGTCAAACGCCTCGAGTGCGGCGGCCGTTTGCCCGAGCGCCTTCAGGCAGATGCCGAGACTGTTCAGAATGTTTGGGTCATCCGGCGCGAGCGAACGGGCGCGCGTGAGCAGCTGGACCGCCTCGTCGAAGCGTCCTTCATTGTAATGCGCGGATGCTGCGAGGTTCAGGAAGGTTGGTTCCTCTACTCCCTCGGCCAATGCCGTGAGAGCAAGTCGGGCGGCTGCTTCGAGGCCACTCGTCCGCAGCGCGGCGTCCACCTGTTCCAACCATTGCTGATGCCGATCAGCGCGAGACGCTGCGGATACGTCTTCCATGCGCGAAGGGTCTTCCCCGCGATTGACGTCGCGTCAACACCTGCCAAGGTGGTTGCCGACCCGTCCGCACGGAAAAATCAATGATCACCGTGACCGCACCGCTGTGGATTTGGACGGGCGATAACGGCAGTTGGCATTTCGTGACCGTGCCGGAGGAGCTTTCGGACGAGATAAGGGCTCATTGCCTGGCGGCGATGCGCGGTTTCAAGTCGGCGAGAGTCGCCGCAACGATCAATGAGGTCAGCTGGCTAACGTCAGTTTTCCCGATGAAGAGCGGCGGCTATTTCCTGCCGGTCAAGGCCGAGGTTCGGCGCAAGGCCGGCATTGCAGCCGGCGATGTCGTCACGGTCGAACTCGAACTGCTCTGATTTGCAGTAACTTTGGGAAGAGCAGGGTCAGGGCGTCTTGTCCGCTGGATGACGCGGATACCGTTCCTCCTGGTGGTCGATCTTGTCTTGCTTGTCGACGCCCTCACGAGCCTCGGGATCACGAACACGATCGAGCTCGGCCTGGGTCGCAATGTCTTCCTGAAGATTGCCGCCGGAACTTCCTCCCTGGCTTGGCGCGGGCTCGGCGCGGTCGATGATTTCACTATCGTCATGCTCGCGGGCTGTTTCCGTGCGACGATTTTCCATGGTTCATCTCCTTGGATGATCGAACGGGCCACGCCCGGCGCCGTTCCAACGAAGTCGGAACATCTGTGACGGCATCCGGTTGACCGTGCCGTGCAAGTTGCCCAGCTCCTGAACGCCGGAGCACCGGCTGCCAATCCGGCTTCCACGGCCCATGGCGCGCGCGTATTCGGAGTCACGCTGATCGGGGCGACGCAGCATAATCTTCACAAGCTGCTCTTGACCCTCGCCTTCATCGCGATTGCCTGGGTCTTCGCCTGGGTTTTGCGCCAGATCCTCAAGCTGTTCATCGGCACGCGGACCGGTACTCGATTTCAGTTCTGGGCAAAGCAGGGGGTCAGCCTGATCGTCGCCGGGATCCTGATTCTCAGCGTCATGTCGGTCTGGTTCGACAATCCGTCGACGCTCGCCGCATTTCTTGGGCTCGTCGGGGCCGGAGTTGCCTTCGCGCTGCAGCGGGTCATCACCGCGGTTGCCGGCTACTTCGTGATCCTGCGCGGAAAGACCTTCAACGTCGGCGATCGAATTCTGATGGGTGGGGTGCGCGGGGACGTCATAGGTCTGACCTTCATGCAGACCCGGATCATGGAGATGGGCCAGTCGCCGAGGGAAGAGACCGACAAGAAGTCGTGGGTGCGGAGCCGTCAGTTCACCGGGCGCATCGTCACCGTCACCAACGACAAGGTCTTCGACGAGCCCGTCTTCAACTACACACACGAGTTCGCTTACATTTGGGACGAGATCAGCATCCCGGTTCGTTATGCGAGCGATTACGCGGCGGCGGAGAAATGTATCCGCGGCGCAGCGGCCACGCACGCCCTATCCCGCGAGAAAATCGGCGAAAAAGAACTAAGGCGCCTCGAGCAACGGTTCGGGATCGATGTGGGCGAGATCAACCCGCAGGTATTTTGGCGCATTACCGAGGACTGGCTGGAGCTGACGGTCCGCTTCCTCGGTCCTGATCACGGCATTCGCGGGATCAAGGACGGAATGACCCGCGACATCATCGCCGGCTTCCAAAAAACCGGAGTCTTGATTGGCGCGACCCGCCAAGAGGCCGTCGAACCCCAAGCCGGTGGTTAGCGGCGCGGTTTCATCAATTCCTTCGCGGTCTTGTCAAATCCCGTCGCCATGTCGCCCAGCACCTTGCTGGTCGCGCGGTCGAATGTCGCGTCCGCCAGACGACGGCAACGCTCGGCCTGCTCGTGCAGCGCCTCGCTTTGCTCGTCGCTAACGTCGATAAGTAGGTTCACTGCCCCGATAAGCTCTCCGCGATCGTTGAGCAGCGGGGTGGGGTACGGTTTGAACGCGACCCTGGTCCCGTCAGGCCGTTCGGCGATCGCTATTGAGTCACGGATTGGTTTCCGCTCCTTGATTGCCTGCGCCATGGGACAGTCTTCATGCCGAAGTCGATCGCCGGAGGTCGTGAATAGCTGCCATGTAACGCACCACCGGTCCTGGCCGAGCATCGGCATGCGTCCGGCAAATTCAACGCAGGCACCGTTCCAGTAAGTGACGTTGCCGCTAGCGTCGGTCGTATAAATGGGGACGGGCAGCTGATCGAGGAGCGCATGGCAGTCTGGACCACTCGCCAGAGCATTGAGCGCAGCGTCGAGCAGATGTTCGGGGTCGTGCCGAGCAAGCATGGTCTTAGCGATTATGTCCCACCCACGTAGCGGGCGAAGAACCACCGTTGAGCCCGGACGTTCCCCGCGTCCGAGAAAACTAGCCGGGTGTGTCGCTTGGAGCACAGCGCTCGACTCGGTCCGGCGCCGAAATAGTTGTGGATGAACCATCCACAGCAGCGCCTGTCAGCGCAGGCGCTTGACCAGCAATCGGCCGTCGTCGCCGCTTTTCACCTCGAAATTGGGCACCGCCCTGATGAGCTCGGACAAGCGCGTGTAGCCATAGTTTCTGGCAGCGAAGCTCGATACCGCTTTGGCGCGCTGGCCGAGTTCGGACAGCGGCGTGTAGCCCTCTTCGTCGCGTTTGGAGGCCTTGTAGGCCGAGCCGAGCACTTGCAGCAGCTCGGGATCCACGGGTCGGGTTCCAGCGGCTGCCTTGGGCTGCTCGAGTTGCTCCTCGTCATTCATGGCGAGGGCTCCGACGTCGAAGAAGCGCGTGCAGGCCTGCTGGAACGAGACGGGGGTCTTGGCGGTCCCGAAGCCATATACCGGAAGGCCGTCTTCGCGGATGCGCTGCGCGAGAGGCAGAAAATCGCTGTCCGACGACATGATCCCAACGCCGTCGACATTGCCGCGATAGAGCAGGTCCATGGCGTCGATGGTCATGCGCATGTCGGTCGCGCTCTTGCCCTTGACCACGTCGAATTGCTGCATCGGGACGATCGAGTGAGCACCTGTCAGCTGGCCCCAGCCCTTGAGGCTGGCCTTGGCCCAGTTGCCGTAGGCGCGGCGGATATTGATGGTGCCCAGCTCTCCAAGGACCAGGAGGACCTCGTCGAGATGGTCGGGCGACGCATTGTCCGCGTCGATCAGCAGGGCGATATTGGCTTCCTGTTCGGGCAAGCGGTCGCGCATCACAATCCTTTGCCGAGTCTGTCCCTCAAGTCTCTAGCGCGGTGTCGCGGAATGGCCACCGGTTGGCGCGACCCTTTGTCCAATAGCTGAACGGCATCCAATCGGTGCGGGAACGAAACGCCTGCCTTAGCGATTGATACATTCGACAGGAGGGGGCGTGTGAGGAAGGACAAGACAATGAGGAAGCTAGGTCTTGCTGCTGCCTTGGCCGCGAGCGTTGCGGTGACCGGCTGCGCCACTTACCCCGATCAGTACGGATACGGCCCAGGCTATTACAACAATGGCTATTACAACAACGGCTATTATGGGAACGGCTATTACCAGAATGGCTATAGTAGCAACCAGGGCGCTGGAGTTGCCACTGGCGCGGCTATCGGCGCCGTCGGCGGTGCGCTTGTCACCCACTCGGTTGGAGGAGCGGTCGCCGGAGCGATCCTCGGCGGCGTTCTCGGCGCTGTCGTGAACGGTCATCAATATTATCGCGATACGCGCGGCTATTGCTACTATGTCGACCAGTACGGCAACCCGCATTACAGCTACGATATTCGCTGTTAGACCGGCGGTTCGGCACAGTTCTTGAGCTTCGTCCTTAGGCGGGGCGGAAGGTCCCTTCCGCCTCGTCGAGGATATAGAGGCGGCCTTCGGCGATTGAGAAATGGCCGCCGTGAAGCTTCAGTTTCCCCGCCCTTTCGCGCTCCGCGATCCAGGGGAAGGTGCGGAGATTGGCGAGGCTGACCTTCACCGCCTCGTGCTCCATGTCGAGGAAGGCCGAGCGGTCGAGTTCTGAATGACGTGCGCGAACCTCGTCGCGAGCACTCGACAGCATTCGCACCCAGTCGCCGATAAAATGTCCTTCGCCGGGTGGGACGTCGTCGAACTGGCCGGTTAGCGCCGCCGCGCATCCGCCGCACATTCCGTGCCCCATCACCAGGATCTCGCCGACCTCGAGCTGAGTCACCGCGAATTCAAGCGCCGCGGAGACGCCATGAAATCCGCTGCTTGTCTCGTAGGGAGGCGCAAGGGCCGCGATGTTGCGGGCAACGAAAATCTCGCCGGGTCGCGCATCGAAAATCACGGCCGGATCCGAGCGACTGTCGGCGCAGGCCAGGATCATCACTTGGGGACTCTGGCCCTCGGCGAGCTCCGCCCAGCGATTTCGTTCGCGCCCCCAGCTTTCCGCCCGAAAGCGGCGGTAACCTTCGACGAGCTTGCTGAGGTAGGGCATGGTGCGCGGCTAGCGAGGCAGGTCAGGGGTGGCAAGGCGTCATTGCAGTCGCTATCTGGCGGCCGATGAACGCCCCGGCAGCCGTCCCTCCAAAGCAGCGCAAGCCCGACTGGATCCGGGTCAAGGCACCCGTCAGCGAAGGTTATCACCAGACGCGCAGGCTGATGCGTTCGCTAAACCTGGCGACGGTCTGCGAGGAAGCGGCGTGCCCTAATATCGGCGAATGCTGGACCAAGAAGCATGCGACGGTGATGATCCTGGGCGACACCTGCACCCGGGCCTGCGCCTTCTGCAACGTCAAGACAGGCATGCCGCGCGCGGTCGACCCGCTGGAGCCTGAGCATGTCGCGACCGCCGCGGCGGAGCTGGGCCTCGAGCATATCGTTATCACCTCGGTTGACCGAGACGACCTCCCGGACGGCGGCGCGAAACAGTTCGTGAAGGTAATCGACGCACTGCGGAAGCGTACACCGTCGACGACAATCGAGATTTTGACGCCGGACTTCCGCAACAAGAGCGAGGCTGCGGTCGAGGAGATCGTGGCCGCTGGACCCGACGTCTATAATCACAACCTGGAAACGGTGCCTCGGCTCTATCCGACGATCCGGCCCGGCGCTCGCTACTATGCGTCGCTCCGACTGCTTGAGAGCGTGAAGCGAAAGGCGCCCCACATCTTCACCAAATCGGGCGTGATGGTCGGCCTAGGGGAGGAGCGGCTCGAGGTTCACCAGGTGATGGATGACATGCGCTCGGCCGGCGTCGATTTCCTGACCATGGGCCAATATCTCCAGCCGACCCCGCGTCATGCGAAGGTCGAGGAGTTCGTCACTCCGAAGGCGTTCGACGCCTATGCCGCGATTGCGCGCGCGAAGGGCTTCCTCCTCGTCGCTGCCTCGCCACTGACGCGGTCAAGCTATCACGCTGGCGACGACTTCAAGAAGATGCAGACGGCACGCAATGCTCAATTGGAGCGTGAGCCGAATTTCAAAGGACTTGGCGGCTGATGCCGCGCCACAGCGAAACCAGGCACCTTCCTTTCACTCCCGAGCAGCTGTTCGACCTTGTCGCGGATGTTGCCCGCTACGATGAATTTCTACCCTGGGTCGTTGCGGTGCGCGTGCGTTCATCCAGCGAGAAGGAGACCATCGCCGACCTCGTTGTCGGCTTCAACGCCTTCAAGGAGCGCTTCACCAGCAGGGTGGTGAAGGAGCGGCCAGGTCGAATTTGCGTCGATTACATCGAAGGCGCACTCAAGTATTTGCACAATGAGTGGATCTTCGACGCCGCGCCCGATGGTGGCACGAACCTGGGTTTCTCGGTCGATTTCGCATTCAAGTCGCGGCTGTTCGAAACCCTTGCCGGCGCAATGTTTGACCGCGCGCTCAGACGGATGACGTCGGCTTTCGAGCAGCGCGCCGCAGCGCTCTACGGCAGCAGCAAGTCGAGCGCGCAGAGCGCAGCCTGAAGGCGAACGCCCGATCGGGTCTTCTCATCGAAGAATTTCTGATCGGCGACGATCTTCGCCGGGTCGGCGTTGCGCTCGGCAGTCGCGAACACGACGGTGCCGACGGGCTTGGACGGAGAACCGCCACCTGGTCCGGCGATCCCGGTGATCGCCACCGCGATATCGGCGTCCGATGCGGCGAGCGCGCCACGAGCCATCGCCCACGCCGTGGCGACGCTCACCGACCCGAACGTGTCGACCACCTCTTCGGAAACATGGAGCTCATGGATTTTCGATGCGTTCGAATAGGTTACATACCCCGCTTCAAACATTTCCGAGGAGCCGGGGATCTCCGTCAGAGCAGCACTGACAAGGCCGCCAGTGCAGCTCTCCGCGACAGTGACTCGCCGTCCAGCCTTGCGATTGGCCTCGACCACCTCGCGCGCCTTTTCGACGAGAATCTGTGGGAGGAGTGAGTCATTCACCGGTTAAGAATTCCCATTCGAATGCTTGCAACCGCCTGGGCCGCGATCCCTTCGCCCCGGCCGGTGAAGCCTAGGCCCTCGGTCGTCGTTGCTTTCACGCTCACCTGGTCAACGCTCAAACCGGCAATTTCGGCGATTCTTTGGCGCATTGCCAGTCGATATGGGCCGACCTTGGGTGCTTCCGCGATGATCGTGCAGTCGACATGATCGATTGACGCGCCCCCTTCACGGACAAGCGCTGCGGCATGCGCGAGGAACTCCGACGAATCCGCGCCCTTCCAACGTGCATCCGACGGTGGAAAGTGGTCGCCGATGTCACCAAGCCCGGCGGCGCCGAGAAGGGCATCGGTGATTGCATGCAGAACGACGTCGGCATCGCTGTGTCCGGCGAGCCCCCGGTTGTGGGGTACCGCAACGCCGCCCAGCATGACTGGGCCTTCGCCCGAGAAAGCGTGAACATCGAAGCCCATTCCCGTTCGCGGCGTCAGTCGACCGGCGAGCCACTGCTCGGCCCGCTCGAAATCGGCGGACAAAGTGATTTTCTCGAGCGCCGGATCGCCCTCCACGGCCGCGACCTTCATCCCTGCCGCACGCAGAACCGTGGTTTCATCGGTCGGCGGAGGGCCCGACCATCTGTCGTAGGCGGACCTGAGAGCGGCGAGGCGGGATGCCTGCGGAGTTTGCACCCGGACCACGCCGCTCCGATCCACCGGGTCGCCAAGGAGCTCGCCAAAACGCGACAGCGTGTCGCCGACCGAAAGCACTGGAGCTGCCCCGTCGAAGAACTCCAGGCTTGCGAGCAGACGATCGACAACAGTTGGCGGACAGAAGGGGCGGGCGGCGTCGTGGACCAGGACCGCGTCCGCCTCGATAGCGGCGAGTCCCGCACGAACAGAATCGGCGCGGTCAGAGCCTCCTTCAATGAGTTCGCCGACATTGGCGCCCTTCAGGCAAGCCGCCGCCTGCTCCCGCTGGTCTCGCCCGATCACAACCCGGATCGTTCGGACCGCGGGATGGCGGGCAAGCGCATCAACCGCCCAGCGAAGCACCGGTTTGCCACCAAGCGAGCGGAATTGCTTTGGCACGCCTCCAATGCGGGAGCCGCTGCCAGCGGCAACTATGAGGGCAGTGGTGGTCACGGGCCGCGCGTCTACGGCGGCTCGCCTTGTCCGCCAAGGCCTGTTCCATTATCTCCCGCGCACTCATGAATGTGCTGAAGCCCATCAGGATCGGCCCGGTTGAGGTAGCGTCGCCGGTGATCCTGGCGCCGATGACGGCCGTCACCGACCCGCCGTTTAGGCGCATCGTGAAGCGCTACGGTGCCGGGCTCACGGTCAGCGAAATGATCGCCAGCCAGGCCATGGTGCGCGAGACGCGCCAATCGTTCCAGAAGGCGATGTGGGATCCGGCGGAGGAGCCTGTGTCGATGCAGCTCGCGGGTTGCGAGCCGCACGTGATGGCCGAAGCGGCCAAGCTCAACGAGCAGCGCGGCGCGGCGATCATCGACATCAACATGGGCTGCCCGGTGAAAAAGGTGGCGAACGGGGAGGCTGGCTCGGCCCTCATGCGCGACCTTCCACTCGCGGCGAGGCTGATCGAGGCTACAGTCAAGGCGGTGAAAGTTCCGGCAACGCTTAAGACTCGCATGGGCTGGAACCATGAAAATCTGAGCGCGCCGGAGCTGGCCCGGATCGCCGAGGATCTCGGGGTGCAGATGATCACCATTCACGGCCGTACCCGTTGCCAGATGTACAAGGGCGAAGCCGACTGGGAGTTCGTCCGGCGAGTCAAGGAAGCGGTGTCCATCCCGGTGATCGTCAACGGCGATATCTGCTCCGTCGCGGACGCGCGTGAGGCTCTACGCCAGTCTGGCGCTGACGGAGTGATGATCGGTCGCGGCGCATATGGCCGCCCTTGGCTGATCGCGCAGGTAATGGCCGAACTCGGCGGGGGAGGGTGCCGACCTGACCCGAGCCTCGACGAACAGCTGGCGGCCATGCTCGAGCAATATGACGAGATGTTGCAGCTCTATGGGACGCGCACCGGCGTCAACCTCGCGCGCAAGCATATCGGTTGGTACACGAAGGGTCTGCCTGGCTCGGCGGAGCTGCGAAACAAGGTCAACCAGCAGGACGACCCCGCAACCGTGGTTCGCATGTTGCAAGAATTCTATTCCCCGTGGCTCGCGCGCTCGGCGGCCTGAGCGAAATCACCCAAAAACGACTGTGTTTTTTGTGCAACGGCCGTGCTAGGGCCGCGTCCGAATGGATGCGGTTACGGCCGACTCGCCGGTGATTTCAGAGCAAGAAAGCTGGCTCCAACGGGAGCGGGCAAGCGGACGGTTCTACGACCGCCTGGCATGGCTGATTGCGGCATTCCTCGCGGGAATGATGGCGCTGAGCTTTTTCCTGCTTCGCCGCGGGGCCGAGCCAGGAACGCTACTCTCCCCACCTCTGATAGCCATCCTCCTGATCGCGAACCTGCTGCCGGCAATCGCGCTGATGGTGCTGTTCTCGCGGCGGGTGGCTGTCCGCCGAGCGGAGCAGGGGGGACTTGGAAGTGGCCGGCTTCACGTTCGGCTCGTGGCACTATTCTCGGCAATTGCAGCAGTTCCCACGGTGTTGGTGGCGATCTTCGCATCGCTGCTCTTTCAGAGCGGCCTCGAGTTCTGGTTTTCAAACCGAGCTCGCAGCATGCTCGAAAATACGGTGCAAGTGGCGCAATCGAGTTATGGCCGGGAGGTGGATCGCGTTGCAGCCGAGACTGTGGCTGCGAGCGGCAACTTGGCCGAATATCTTCGTGCCGTCCCAATCGATGATCCGCGCTTTGCAGAAGCCTTTGCCAAACTCCAGGTGCTGAACCGGGGCCTCTCGGAGGCGATCCTTTTTACCTACGGTTCGGACAAGCAAATCCGCGCCATCGCTCTGGTAAATCCGTACGATCGACAGCTCGACAAAGTCATTCCGCAGACCGCACTGGACCAGCTTCGGAGCAAGGAGGTTGTCTCGCTCAACACGCCGGATCGGATCGGCGCGGTGACCAAGCTGAATTTCGGTCCGAATACGTACCTTTACGACGCACGCGTACTGGACCCGCAATTTCGGAAGCAAATCAAACAAGCCAACGATGTGCTGCGTGACTATCGATCACTGTTGGCTCGCTCGCGGGTCAATCAGCTGCGCTTCAATGCCGCATTGCTGCTCGGTGCGCTGGTCATCGTCGGCCTTTCGATCCTGACCGCATTGCGGCTTGCTGACCGGCTCGTTCGGCCGGTTGGAGAGCTGGTCACCGCCGCCGGTCGCATCGAAGCCGGCGATTTCTCGGCGCGGGTTCCCGTGACCAAGACCGAGGACGAGGTTCAGACGCTGGCAACGGCGTTCAACCGAATGACCGGACGGCTCGAGGAGCAGACCAACGCGCTGCGCTCAGCGAATACTCAGCTGGATACGCGGCGTGCGTTCATGGAGGCGGTTCTATCGAGCGTCACCGCGGGCGTGATCGCCGTCGACAGCTCCCTTCGCATCCTGCTGCTCAACCGCTCGGCGGAAACGCTGCTTCAGAAGGGCGAGGAAGAGCTCGACGGGAGGGCCCTTGGATCGGTCTCCTCCGAACTCGACGAGTTCATGCGCGGCGACCAATCCGAAGCCAATGTCCTGATCACTGCTGACGGGGGCCAGCGAACACTGGCGGTCAAGCGCGTCCGGTATGGCGACGGTTCGGTGCTGACGTTTGACGACATCACCGACCAGCTTTCCGACCAGCGCCGAGCTGCCTGGTCGGACATCGCTCGCCGGATCGCGCACGAGATCAAAAACCCGCTGACGCCGATTCAGCTGGCGGCCGAACGCTTGCAGCGGCGGTTTGGCAAGGAAATCACCTCGGACGGGGAGATGTTCGAGCGGCTCACCGGAACGATCGTCCGCCAGGTTGGCGACCTTCGCAGGATGGTCGACGAATTCTCAAATTTCGCCCGCATGCCCAAGCCGACGTTCCGCCAAGAGAATGTCCACGAGATCGCTCGGCAGGCGCTTTTCCTGCACGAGGTGGCTCACCCGGCGATCACGTTCATTTTGGAGCCGCCTGAGGGTGTGTTCCCCATGGTCTGCGATCGGAGACAGCTTGCTCAGGCGTTGACCAATGTCGTGAAGAATAGCGTGGAAGCCATTGAAGCGAGGCGCAATCGCGGTGAGCACAGCATCACGGGTGATCGTATCGAACTGAAGGCTCACGAGGACGGTGACCACCTCGTCATCGACGTGCTCGACACCGGCATCGGTCTCCCTGAAGACCGTGAGCGCCTGACCGAGCCGTATATGACGACGCGGGTGAGGGGGACGGGGCTCGGCTTGGCAATCGTCAAGAAGATCGTCGAGGAGCACTTTGGCGAAATCGCCTTCCTCGACCGATCCGGCGGTGGAACCCACGTCAGGATCTCGTTCGACACGGCGAAGCTTGCCGCATTGGCGACAGATGCGTCGGCCTCGGCCCCCAAGGATGATAATGGTGAGGAAGCCTGATGGCGCTTGAAGTGCTCGTTGTGGACGACGAGGCCGACATTCGCGACCTGGTCAGCGGAGTTCTGGAGGACGAGGGCTATTCGGTCCGAAGCGCCGCCGACAGCACTCAGACGCTCGAGGCGGTCGACGAGCGGCGCCCGTCGATGGTGCTGCTCGACGTGTGGCTCCAGGGCTCCAAGCTGGACGGCCTGCAAATCCTGCAAGAAATCAAGCGACGCGACCCGACGATCCCGGTGCTGATGATCTCGGGCCACGGCAATCTCGACACGGCAGTCGCGGCAGTGAGGGAAGGGGCGATCGACTTCATCGAGAAGCCATTCGAGGCCGAGCGGCTAATCTATCTCGTCGACCGAGCGACCGAGACCGAGCGGCTCAGGCGCGAAAACGAGACGCTTCGCCTGCAGGTCGGTCATGAGGATCAGCTTCACGGCAGCTCGGTTGCCATCAACACGGTCCGCGCGACTCTGAAACGCGTCGCGCCGACGGGAAGCCGGGTTCTGATTTCCGGCCCTCCCGGCGTCGGCAAGGAAATCGCGGCGCGGATGATTCATCAATGGAGCCCGCGGGCGAGGGCGCCATTCATCGTCCTTTCAGCAGCGATGATGAGTCCCGAGCGGGTCGAGGAAGAGTTATTCGGCACCGAGGCCGAAGGCGTAATGCGCCCGGGACTGCTCGAACATGCTCACGGCGGTACGCTCTTCCTCGACGAGATTGCGGACATGCCTTTGACGACCCAGGGCAAGATCCTGCGGGTTCTGACCGATCAAAGCTACACTCGCGTCGGTGGGCAGCGCCCGGTCAAGGTCGACGTGCGCGTACTCTCGGCAACCTCGCGCAACCTCCAGGACGAGATTGCGGCGGGTCGCTTCCGCGAAGATCTGTTCTATCGTCTGAACGTGGTGCCGGTAAGGTTGCCACCGTTGCAGGAACGGCGGGAGGACATTCCCGAACTTGTCAGCCATTTCCTCGCCCGATTTTCCGCCGAGCGGCGAATGCCCGCGCCGGCCATATCCGAAGAAGCAATGGCGGCGCTCCAGGCGCACGATTGGCCGGGCAATGTTCGCCAACTGCGGAATATCATCGAGCGGACCTTGATCCTCGCGCCGGGGGATCGATCGGGCTGTATCGAGGTCGACCTCCTGCCGCCGGAAGTCCTCGACAATCAGAACGCCATGAGCGGATCAAGCAGTACGATGTCGATCATGGGCAGCCCTCTTCGCGAGGCGCGGGAATCGTTCGAGCGCGAGTATCTCAAGATTCAGATCCGTCGCTTCTCGGGCAACATCTCGCGCACCGCGTCGTTCATCGGGATGGAACGCTCCGCGCTGCACCGGAAGCTGAAGGCCCTCGGCATCGGCGATAAGCGGGAGGACGAGGAGTAGGAGGTGAGGCAATGGCCGCGCGTTCGCTGAGCCTGCAGGATCATTTCCTGAACAGCGTTCGTCGCGCCAAGCTACCGGTCACGATCTTCCTGGTCAAAGGGGTCAAGCTTCAAGGCGTCGTTACCTGGTTCGACGCCTTCTCGCTGCTACTCCGGCGCGAAGGAGCCTCGCAGCTGGTCTATAAGCACTCGATCTCGACGATCATGCCGACAGAGCCTCCGCCGGACTTCGTCGCGACGCCCGCCTTGCCCGATGGGCCCAAAGCGACGTTGCAGGATCTGTTTCTCGCGGCAGCGACACGTGACGAAGAGCGGATGACTTTGTTCCTGGTCAACGGCGTGATGTTGCAGGGCTCCGTCACCGGATTCGATCAGTTCAGCCTGATCCTCGAACGTGGGGGGCAGCTGCAGCTTGTCTACAAACATGCGATCTCGACCCTGCAGCCGGCACACCCGCTGAGCCTCGATTCCGAGCAAGGCGGCGACAAGGAGGCTGAGTCCTGAGCGAATACGACGGGCACGGCGAAACCGAAGTCGCGAGGGGGGAACGCGCCATCATCGCGGTGCCGGAGCTGCCGCGCGAAGGTGCTCGGCGTTCGGCGGACGCTCGAGTCGAGGAAGCGGAAGGCTTGGCCGAGGCAATCGGGATTGAGGTCGTGGCCGCGCGTCCGCTCCGCGTCCGCTCGCCGCGGCCTGCGACACTGCTCGGCAAGGGACAGGTCGAGGAAATTGCCGACGCCGCGAAGGAACAGGGCGCCGGCCTGCTCATCGTCGATGCGCCGCTAAGCCCGATCCAGCAGAAAAATTTGGAGGACGAGGTCGGCACCAAGGTAATCGACCGCACCGGGCTGATCCTCGAGATATTCGGCGAGCGTGCAGCTACCGCTGAAGGGCGACTGCAGGTTGAACTCGCGCATCTCGATTACCAGGCGGGTCGCCTCGTTCGAAGCTGGACCCATCTCGAGCGGCAGCGCGGCGGTTTCGGGTTCCTGGGCGGTCCGGGCGAGACCCAGATCGAGGCCGACCGCCGCCTCATCCGCGACCGCATGGCCAAGATCCGCCGAGAGCTGGAGCAGGTGAAACGAACTCGTGCGCTGCACCGGGACCGGAGGCAGCGGGCGCCGTGGCCGGTGGTTGCCCTGGTTGGATATACGAATGCCGGAAAATCGACGCTTTTCAATCGACTGACTGGTGAATCCGTGTTCGCGGAGAACCTCCTGTTCGCAACGCTCGACCCGACCATGCGGGACATCAAGTTGCCCGGCTTCGACAAGGTGATCCTGTCAGACACGGTCGGCTTCGTGTCCGACCTGCCAACGGAGTTGATCGCCGCCTTCCGAGCAACGTTGGAGGAAGTGCGGGAAGCCGATTTGCTTGTCCACGTCCGCAACATGGCTCACCCCGACCGCGAGGCGCAGCAAGAGGACGTCGAAGACGTACTGAAGTCGCTCGGCCTGGGAGAAGAGGGCAGCCCGCCGCAGATCGAAGCGTGGAACAAGGTCGATTTGGTCTCAGGCGACGAACGCCAGCGGCTCTTTGAAGAAGCTCGGCGGCGCAAGGATGTCGTGCCGATCTCTGCCTTCACCGGCGAGGGTCTCGATGGCTTACGCGATTGCATGGCCCAAAGGTTGAGAAGCGGGGAGCAGGTGCACCGGATCAGGCTTCGAATGACCGACGGAAGCAAGATCGCCTGGCTTCATTCACGCGGCGAAGTGCTGGATCAGGCGCTTGACCATGACGAACTGGAGTTGTCGGTGCGCTTGTCGCCGGACAATTGGGCGCGATTTCAGGGGATGGAGTCCGCCTGAGCTTCCTTCGCTTTGGTCCAGAGAGCCTCTTTATCGTCGAGGGACATCTCCGCGAAACCTGGTTCTTTCTCGATCGCCCGGAAGCGCCGCTCGAACTTGCGATTGGCTTGACGCAGTGCGGCTTCTGGCTCAACGTTAAGATGTCGTGCGAGGTTCACGACCGCAAAGAGCAGGTCACCAAGCTCATCGAGCTTGCGATCGTGATCGGTTTCCGCATCGAGTTCCGCCAGCTCCTCGTCGATCTTCGCTCTTGGGCCGGAAACGTCCGGCCAGTCGAAGCCGACACGCGCGGCGCGCCGCTGGAGCTTGGCGGCCCGTTCGAGAGCGGGCAGGGCCAGCGCTACGCCGGCAAGTGCGCTCTTGTCGGGGTCGGCGGCGCGTTCCTCGGCCTTGATGATTTCCCACAGGTGATGACCACCATGTTTCGCGTCGCCGAAGATGTGCGGGTGGCGGCGTTCCATCTTGTCGCAGATCCGGCGGAGAACGTCCTCCAGCGTGAACAGGCCGGCTTCCTCAGCCATGCGTGCGTGGAAAACGACCTGGAGCTGAAGGTCGCCAAGTTCATCCGCGAGTGCGTCCATGTCCTTGCGTGCGATGGCGTCTGCAACTTCGTAGGCTTCCTCGATCGTGTACGGAGCAATGGTATCGAACGTCTGCACGCTGTCCCATTCGCAACCGCTGACCGGATCGCGCAGTCGCCGCATGATTTCGACGAGCCGCTCAAGAGGCATGAGGGCCCTCTCCACTGTCCTGATTTGAAAGTATGATAATATGCATTATGTAAAGTAACGCCTTGGATCAGGGAACCAGCACCAGCCATCGCCCTTCCACGCCCCAACGGCTTAGCGACGACAAGAAATTCATGCCGAGAACATTCAGATCGTCGTTGTCGGCGATCTCCAGCGCGACGTCATTACGAGTGATGCCTCCGACGGTGAGCTCGTCGGCGCGGCCGCTGGCGACCCGAATGACCCCGTTTCCGGTCCGGACATAAAGATCGCGGCGCGATGAGATTTGAACACCTGCCGCCTTCGCGGTCTCGCGGTCCACGGTCGTCGTTGTGGCACCGCTATCGACCAGGAACTTGACGTCTCGCCCATTCAGCTTCGCGTCGACCCAGAAATGCCCATCGATGGCCATTGGGATGCGCGTTTCCTTGCCTTGCTGCACCGGCGTGCCGACCGCCTCGGCCTTGAGCCGTTGCGCAACCCAGCCGAGATTGTCGCGGAACGTGAATAGGATGAAGCCGGCGCCGAAGATCGCAATCCATCCCAGCGCCATCGTCAGCAACTTTGCCACCGGTTCGCGCCGCGCCATCAGCGCGCCGAGCACCAGCATCATCGCCATCAGCAAATAGACGCCGCCGAGCATCAGGTCGTTGGTCATCATGAGGCGATCTCGAGCCCGTCGTAGGCTGGCGCCGCCCAGTCGGGCAGTTCGGCGGCAAGCTCCCGATAGTCGAGGCCATTGCCCATGTGCACCAGATAAAGCTGGCCAACGCCCAAGTCCCGCGCGGCATTGAGAATTGCGTCGAGATACATGTGGGTCGGGTGCGGCTTTCGGGCCAGGCAATCGGCAATCCACACGTCCACGCCTTTATAAAGTGCGGCCATGTCATCGGTTAAAGTGCTGAAATCGACTGCATATCCGATTGAAAATTCGTCTTCGTCGAACCGCAACCCTAGCGAAGTGAGATCGCCGTGCGGCTGGTCGAGAACGGTGACACTGGCTTTTCCGAATTCCAGCTCTTCGTTGAGTTCCCGCGCTTCGACAATGGGCCGATAGAATTCGGATTGTTGAAAGGCATAAGCGAAGCGAAGTTTCAGTTCGCTCAGGACGCCCACTCGCGCGTGAAGCGGCACTGGTCGGCCAAGCGCTTGCGATACCGGCCGGAGCTCATCGATGCCGTGGCAGTGGTCGCCATGCGCGTGGGTGACGATGACACCTTCCAGCCACCCGACTTCGGCGGCAAGCAGCTGCTGGCGCAGGTCGGGTCCGCAATCGACCAGCATTCGTTCCCGTGCGCTTTCGACCAGGACCGACGTACGCAGGCGTGCGTTGCGCGGTTCATTCGGGTCGCACAAACCCCAGTCGTTGCCGATCCTCGGCACCCCGGTCGACGTCCCGCAGCCGAGAATTCTGGCCCTCACGCTGCTTTCTTGAACAGATTGAAGAAGTTGGCCGTCGTCGTTTCCGCCAGTCGGTCCGGATCTTCCTCCCGCAGCGCGGCGACAAACCTCGCCGTATCAGCGACGAAGGCCGGTTCGCATTTTTGGCCGCGATGCGGCACCGGCGCCAGGAACGGCGAATCGGTCTCGACGAGCATTTGGTCAGCGGGAAGCCACTTGGCGATCGCCTGCAGGTCGGCGGCGTTCTTGAACGTCACGATTCCGGACAGCGAGACGTAGAACCCGAGATCCAGCCCCTTCCGGGCGAGTTCGGCCGAACCGGTGAAGCAATGCAGGACTCCGGTCACGCCCCCTTCGCTGACCGCCTCGGAAAGGATTTCGGCGGTGTCGGCCTCCGCCTCGCGGGTGTGGACGACGAGCGGCAGACCGATTTGACGCGCCGCCTCGACATGCGCTCGGAAGCGTTCGCGTTGCGCCTGCCGATCCGACTTGTCGTAGTAATAATCAAGGCCACACTCGCCGATCGCGATCACGCGCGGATGGTCAGCAGCGTCGACCAGCGCCGCCGCACCCAGGTCGGGGTGCGAGTCTGCCTCGTGCGGATGGACGCCAACGCTCGCCCAGACGTCCGTTTCCCGCTCGGCAACCGCGATGATTTCGCCCCATTCGCGCTGTCTGGTTGAGATATTGAGGAAACCGGTGACGCCCGCTTTACGCGCGTTTTTAAGTACTTCATCCTGGCGTTCTGCCAAGCCTTCGTAATTGAGGTGGCAGTGGCTGTCGATCAGCCTCACGCGACGGCCTCTTCGGGAAGCTCGAGCCGTGGGAAGAGCGGCTCGGGATGGTCGACCCGGAAGTCGCTCTCCGCGAGCGGAGAATACCAGTGGCTCAGGATGGCCTTGAAATCGCGCACCTCCGGGGCAACGCCCATGGTATCGAGTAGCCGAGCGGCGCTCGCGGGGATGATGGGCAGGATGCCAACCGAGAGCACGGCGATGCAGATGTAGAGCGTCGCCAGAACCGTCTGCATCCGCTCAGGATCGGTCTTGCGCAAAACCCACGGCGCCTGCTCGTCGATGTAGGCGTTGCAGGCGAATACAGCTTGAATCCAGCATTCGGCAGCACGCGAGAACGCGAGCTCGCTGTAGGCAGCCGGCATGGCCTCGCCGACCGCTCCGCAGACAATATCGAACAGGCGACTATCCGCATCGCTGTGATTGTGAATCTCGGGCAGCCCGCCGCCGCAGTTGCGAACGATTTGGGTCAGCACCCGCTGTGCTAGATTGCCGAAGCTGTTGGCGAGCTCCGCGTTGGCGCGACCGACGATCGCCTCGGCGCTGTAGCTGCCGTCCTGCCCGAACGTGACTTCGCGAAGCAGGAAGTAGCGGAGAGCGTCGACCCCGAAGCGGTCGGCGAGCACCATGGGGTCGACAACGTTCCCGACGCTCTTGGACATTTTCTCGCCCCGGCTCAGGAGGAAGCCGTGGCCGAACACCTGTTTCGGAAGGGCGATGCCCGCGCTCATCAGGAATGCGGGCCAATAGACGGCGTGAAAGCGGACCACGTCCTTGCCGATGAGATGAACGTTCGCCGGCCAATACCGACGCCACAGCTCCGTGTCGTCTGGATAGCCAAGGCCGGTGATGTAGTTGGTGAGCGCGTCGAGCCACACGTACATCACATGGTTATCGCTGCCCGGCACCGGGACGCCCCAGTCGAAACTGGTGCGCGAGATGCTGAGGTCCTTCAGGCCTCCTTCAACAAATCGGACGACCTCGTTGCGCCGGCTCTCCGGGCGGATGAATTCCGGATTTGCGGCATAATGATCGAGCAACGGCTGCTGGTATTTCGAGAGCCGGAAAAACCAGCTTTCCTCGACCGTCCATTCGACGGGCGTTCCCTGCGGCGACAGCTTGGAGCCGTCTTCGGCGGTGCTTAGCTCTTCCTCTTCGTAATAGGCTTCGTCGCGGACCGAGTACCAACCCTCGTACCGGTCTAGGTAGAGGTCGCCCCTCTCCTCCATCGCCTGCCAGATCGCCTGGCTTGCCCGATAATGGTCTGGCTGCGAGGTCCGAATGAATCTGTCGTACGAGATGTTAAGAGCATCACACATCTGTTGGAAAAGACGAGACATTCTGTCTGAAAATTCGCGCGGCTCGACACCTTCGCCACGCGCCGCTTGAGCCATCTTCAAGCCATGCTCGTCGGTTCCGGTCTGAAAGCGCACGTCCCGACCTTGCTGACGCTGGAAGCGCGCCATCGCATCGGCCGCGACCGCCTCGTAAGCATGACCGATGTGCGGTGGGCCGTTGGGATAGCTGATCGCCGTGGTGATGTAGAAAGGTTCGGACATGGCTTGGCCTCGCACCTAGCGGCGCGGGACTTGTCCATCAAGGAACGGCCACCTCGGCAAGATACCCGCCGATCTGGAACACGGTCGCCGCGGGATCGAGCGACAAGCGTGGAGCAATCGCCGCCAGCTCGCGCGTCCTGGCGTAAGCCTCCAGCGCGCGCTCCCGCGGTCCACCTTCCAGCTTTCGTGCCTCACGGGCGATCAGCGACGGCGCGAGGTCGAGAAAAGCCGCATAGCGCTCTCCAGCAGCTTTCTTGCCCAGTTCCGATGCAAGCTCCGACCGCCGCGCGTTGGTGGGATCACCGTGGCGCAGGATCGCCATCGCGGCGTCCTCGAGCTTCGCGAGTCCAAGTTCGGCGAAGGCGAGCGCCCTCCCCGCCGAGCCGAACGACATGGCGATGATCCTCTCGCGCTCAGATGCGGCAAGGGCCGGCGCGTGCGCTTCCAGGATTGACGTCATGGCGTCATCGCCGAGCTTCTGGAAATCCAGCCGACGGCAGCGCGAGCGGATGGTCGGCAGGAGCCGGCCTGGCGCATGGCTGACCAGGAAGAACAAGGTGTTGGCCGGCGGCTCCTCGAGCATTTTCAAGAGCGC
>DASSIU010000264.1:0-2254 GCA_035691585.1 Sphingomicrobium sp.
CTCGGTGACATGCTGGTGGAAATGGCGGAACGGTACGGTAAGCCGATTTTCCTCTCCGAGACCGGCGCTGAAGGCTCGGGCAAGCCGTCATGGCTACACTATGTCTCCAACGAGGTGCGGGATGCCATGAGCCGCGGCGCCGACGTGCGCGGCATCTGCTGGTACCCAATCACGGCATACCCCGGATGGGACAACTCCCGCCATGCCGAGACGGGCCTGCTCTCAACCGTGGTCGCCAACGGCAGCCGTCACGTCGACCAGCGATTGCTCGGAGAGTTCGACGCGCAACGGGCGCTTTTCTCGGAAATGGACGGCGGAAAGCGGTTGGTCCTCGTCAGGTGACCGGCGCCTTCTGCGGCGTGTCCGACGGTGTGCCGACGTGGGGCCAGCCGTCCTTCCATTCGATCTTGTCGATCAGCAGAATCCGGCGGCTGTTGATTTCGTCCTCCTGCGTCTGGCGCGGGCGGTTCACGTCGATCGCGTGATAGATGATCCACGTGTCACCGGCCTTGTCGGTGACGATGCAATTGTGTCCGGGCGCTAGCCAGCGTTCGCTCTTGAACAGCATCAGGCTGTGGGGGACCCCCCGCGCCTCCTCCAGCGTCTCGAATGGACCCATCGCATCTTGAGACCGGGCGACCATGACGCCGTAGTGGGCGTCGGGCCCGCAGCAATTGTCGCCCGAGTAGAACAGATAATAGAAGTCGTCATGGCGGATCACCCACGATGCTTCGACGAGCCGGGGGAATGCGCCGTGCTTGCCGTTCGGCCAGATGAGATCGACCGGGCTGCTGTCGGCAACGAACGCTGTTCGGTCGGCGGCCAGCTCCTGCACCTTGATCGGCTGGAAGCCCGAGCCCCAGTAGAGCAGGTGCTTCCCGGTGACGGGGTCGTCATAGGCCATCGGATCGATATATTCGAAGCCCGCGCCGAGCAGCATCGGCATGCCCATGTCGATGAAGGGCCCGGCGGGTGAGGTTGCCGTCGCGATCGCGAGCGCGTGCCCGCGCTCGTGATGATGGTAAGCGTCGGGGGTCGCGGAATAATACATGAAATAGGTCGAGCCATCGAAGATGACGCTCGGCGCCCAGAAATCCTGCGTCGTCTGCGCCCAAACCGGCTTTTCCGGGAGCGCATCGCCGAGTCGCTCCCAATGGATAAGATCGGATGAGCGTGCGACCTGGATGTTGATCCATTTGCCATCGCGCAGAGTCTGCGTCGCATAGGCGTAATAATTGCCGTCCGGCGCCTGGATCACGGCCGGGTCGGGAAAATCCTGATCGAGGATCGGGTTGACATATTGTCCCTTGGCGGGAGCGGAGGTCGCAGTGTCGCCTGACGCTCCTCTCGGGAGGTCGGCAGAATCGGTCGAATGACGCATCAGCCGGACATATGGGCCGCCCGGCCGAAGTCAAAGCCCTGACCTCAGAGTTCGGGCGACCATCCTTCGAACATGGCGCCGCGAGAATTGACTTCGACGAGACGCTTCATCTCCCGCCGGCAGGCTTCGAGGTCGTCCTTGAGCATGGCGATCGCTTCGTCGATCTCCTGCTCGTCGCCGCAATAGCCAGTCAGCGCACTAGACCGCGCCAGCACCCGCACGCCATGCATTCCATGTTCGACGTGGAACTTGTCGAGAATCCCGGTCACGCGCGCGCCTCCTCTGTTTTGAGCCGTTATACACACAAGCGCCGGCGAAAGGCAGCGTCGTCAATATCGGGCGAGGATGAATTCGCGAGCCGCGCGATACTCCTCCGGCGTCACCCGACCGTCGCGATCGGTATCGGCGATCTTGCGGAAGGCGTCGGCGGCGGCCTGGGCCTCTTCCGGCTGCAGGAGAATATCGTGATTGGAATCGTAGAACTTCAGCGCCCAGTTCATCAGCACCCAATCGCGTTCGAACAACTGCAGGGCGGCCGGCCTGACCTGCAAGGACGCGGGCGTCGGCTGCGCCAATGCCGGCGCGGCGGCGAAGAGCGACAATGCGGCAAGCGTCCGAACCACCAGGCGTAAACGCTCAAATCGCTTTCGGGCTGCGTTCTTCGGGAACCTTCGTCCGGCGCCGACATCTAATGGCGTGCACCGTTCGGGTGCGACCTCCGAGGGGATGACCGATGTATTTCAAGACCGCACTGATCACCGCGTCCGCGATGTTCCTGATGACCGGCCCGGCGATGGCCGCCGCGGCTCCGACCGACCCGCAGATCGCCCACATCGCGTATACGGCGGGCAACATCGACATCGCCGCGGGCAA
>DASSIU010000265.1:0-3927 GCA_035691585.1 Sphingomicrobium sp.
TACTCTATCATCACCTGATCCGCCGCAAGGTGCAGGTCGACCTCGGCGCGGTCACCGCCGACTCATTTGCCGGCGAACTCGATCGCCGCTGGTCGGAACAACTCGGCCAGGGACGGCTGTTCCTCAATGAGCAGTTCCTGAGCATCGTCATCCGGCCGCCGCGCGGCAAGGCGGGCCTGCCGGAGCGCCTGAGCCGGTTCGGCGCGAAGACGGATACCGGGCTCACCGGCACCGAAGCGCTCGAGCTTGACTCCGCAACCGCCGCGCTGAGCGCGGCGCTCCAATCCTACGGCGTGCGCGTCTGCGGCACCTATGAGACGGAGACCGGCGTCTATTCCGAGCCGCTGGAGCTGCTGTCGGCGCTTTACAATGGCGAGATGCGCCCGGTGTTGCTGCCGCCGCCGGAGCAGGATTTCGGCCAGCATATCCCCTATTCGCGGATCAGCTTCGGACTCGACGCGATCGAAGTGCGCGGACCCGCGAGCCGGGGCTTCGCCAGCATGCTCGGAATCAAGGAATATCCCGACGCGAGCCGGGCTGGACTGCTGGATTCGCTCCTGCGGGTCCCCCACGAGCTGGTGATCACCGAGAGCTTCGCGCCCATCGAGCGCCAGACGGCGCGTGAGCGAATCGACCTGTCGCTGCGCCGATTGAAGAGCGCCGATGAGGGCGCGGCCACGGAACGCGCGGAGATGCTCGCTGCGCGCGACGCGGTCGGCGCCGGCCAGTTGAGCTTCGGCGACCATCATCTGAGCTTGTTGGTGCGCAGCCCCACCTTGGAGAGCCTCGAGAGCGCGACGGCCGATGCCGCAGCCGCCTTGGCTGACCTCGGCGCGGTCGCGGTCCGCGAGGACGTTAATCTCGAGCCGGCCTTCTGGGGCCAGTTCCCGGGGAACGAGCGCTATGTGGTCCGGCGGGCGCTGATCTCGAGTGCCAATGCTGCGGCATTCATCTCCCTCCACGGCTTCCCAATGGGTCGCGCCCGCGGCAACCACTGGGGCGATGCGGTGACAGTGTTTGAGACGACCAGCTCAACACCGTACTTTTTCAACTTCCACGAGGGCGACCTCGGCAACTTCACGATCATTGGTCCATCGGGATCGGGGAAAACCGTGGTCCTGAACTTCCTCGCCGCGCAGGCGCAGAAATTCGCACCGCGGACGATCCTGTTCGACAAAGACCGGGGATCGGAGATTTTCCTGCGGGCGCTGGGCGGCCGCTATGAGCGGATCACCCGCGGCGCCTCGACGGGCTTCAATCCGCTGGCGCTGCCGGACAATGCGGTGAACCGCGCCTTCATCCGCGACTGGCTCGGAGTCATTCTCGAGGTCAACGGCGCCGAGGAAGAAACCGCCATTGCCAAGGCAGTCGACGAGATTTTCGCCCACGGTCCGGAACTTCGGCGCCTGCGCTTCCTCCGTGACCTGCTCGGCGGCGGCCGCCGTCCGCAGCCGGGGGACCTGCCGTCGCGGCTAGACGCGTGGATCTTCGAAGGCGAGCATGCCTGGCTGTTCGACAACAAGGACGACCAGCTCGATTTTGAGAACCGCGTGCTCGGCTTCGACATGACCGAACTGCTCGAGGATCGGCGCCTCCGCACACCGGTGCTGCTCTACCTGTTCCACCGGATTGAGCAGACGCTCGACGGCTCGCCCGCCATGATCCTGATCGACGAGGCCTGGAAGGCGCTTGACGACCCGATGTTCGCCCAGCGCATCCGCAACTGGATGAAGACGCTCCGCAAGCGCAACGCCATGATCGGTTTCGCGACCCAGTCGGCGGCCGACGCGCTCGACAGCTCGATCTCCTCGGCGATCGTCGAGCAGACCGCGACGGCGATTTTCATGCCCAATCAGAAGGCCCGCGAGGAGCATTACTGCAAGGGCTTCGGCCTAAGCGCGCAGGAGTTCGAGTTCATCCGCTCGCTGCCAGCGCACAGCCGCTGCTTCCTGGTGCGCCAGGCGAACCGGTCGGTCGTCGTTCGGCTCGACCTCAATGGAATGCCGGAAATGCTGACTGTGCTGTCTGGCCGCGAGTCCACCGTGCGTCGTCTCGACGAGATTCGCGCCGCAGTGGGTGACGAGCCCGCGGCCTGGTATCCGATGCTGACCCGTTCGCCGTGGCCCGGCTCCCCTCCGAGCGACGACTTCTGGCTGGAAGCGGCCGAATGAGCCAATGCCAGTCCTTCGGCGCGGAAGGCCCGGCGGGCGTCGCCGACGCCCTGCAGAAGGTTGACTGCCTGGCGAACGACGCGACTGCCATGTCGTTCGGACGCCTGTTCGGGGCGCACGGCAGCTTCACCACCGCGCTGACGATCATCCTCACGCTCTACGTCGCGCTGCTCGCGTTCAACCTGCTTACAGGCCGCTCGGCGCTCAAGATTTCAGTGCTGACGCCGCGGATGATGACATTGGGGTTGGTGCTGACCTTCGCGACCTCCTGGATCGCCTATCAGTCGGTCGTCTGGAATCTGGCGACGGGCGCTCCGGACGAGATTGCCAGCGTGCTGGTCGGCTCCAAGGGCTCGGCGACCTCGTTGTTCGCGCAACAGCTCGACGGCTTCTTCGCGGCGATCACCGATGCCGCCAGTAATGTTCAGCCCAATGCAGCGACGGCAGCCGCAAATCCGGCGGCCATCGCGGCTGCATCGAGCATGACGTCGCCCGCGAACATCCTCTCAATTGGCGCGCTGATCCTGCTTTTGGGGACGGTCGGAGTGCTGGTCGTCTGTCGGCTTGCGCTGGCCGCGCTGTTGATTCTCGGTCCGATCTTCATCGTGCTCGCTTTGTTCGAGGGCACGCGGGGCCTGTTCGAAGGATGGCTGAAGAGCGTCGCGATGTTCGCCTTGGTGCCACTCCTGACGGTGGTCATGGGAAGCGGGGCGCTCGTCGCGATCGGACCAATGGTCGCGGGTCTCGATCAGGCCGGCGGGCAGATCCCGCTTCGGACGGCGGTATCGATCCTGGTTGCAGCGATCATCTACGCGTCGTTGATGCTGTTGGTGTTCAAGGTCGCGGCGAACCTGACGCGCGGGTGGCGAATGGGGAGGGCCCAGGCCTTGGCCCAGAACCAGTTCGCCAATGTCTTCGGCGGCGGTTACCAGCAGCTGGCGCTTCATCCTGCATTGGCTGCTGCGGCGACAGCCCCTACCACGATGACTTCGGACCGGGTTCGGAGCACGGTTGCGAGCCTCGAGACCAGTTCTGCAAATTATCGGCTGGCGCCGCCCGCTGTCGCCGCGCTCACCGCGCCTGCTCCTGCACCGCAGCTTGCTATTGCTGGGCCAGCGGACGTCCGAAGCCAGCTTCGTTACCTTCATCACCGGGTTGCCGGTGCCTCCCACAACAATGTTTCACGAGAGATGCTGCGATGATCCGCAAGGTTAGTTTCGCCGCGTTTGCGCTTCTCAGCTGCACGGCCGCCGTTGCCGCGACCGCCGAGGACAAGCGCATCCGCACCCTGACTTATGATCCCGACCACATCGTCCAGATCCTTGGGCGCTCGGGCATCCAGTCGACGATCGAGTTCGCTCCCGACGAGCGGATCGAGAACGTCGCAGTGGGCGATTCCTCGAAGTGGCAGATCACGCCCAACCATCGCGCGAGCCTGTTGTTCGTGAAGCCGCTTGCGGAACGCAGCCGAACGAACATGACGGTCGTAACCGACCGCCGCACCTACATGTTCGACCTTGTTGCCGGGGACAAGTGGACCACGCCGGTCTACGCGCTGAAATTCAGCTATCCGAACGAACCCAAGCCCGCGGAAGCTGCGCCGGGGCCCGTCCAACAGGCCGCTGCCGCTCCCGCTGAGCCGACCGCAACGATGACCGCCGACAAGCTCCACTTCGACTGGAACAAGAAGGGCAGCGGCAAGCTGTTGCCGACCCGCGTGTTCGATGACGGCGCATCGCTCTACCTTGCGTGGGAC
>DASSIU010000266.1:0-6235 GCA_035691585.1 Sphingomicrobium sp.
ATCATCGTCCTGCCCGACGCGCCTCTCGTCCGCCGCGGTCCTTATCGCTTCGTCGACCACCCCAATTACGTCGTGGTCACCGCCGAAATCCTGGTGCTTCCGCTCGCCTTCGGCCTGTGGCGCACCGCGCTGGTCTTCAGCGCCGTCAACGCAATCCTCCTTACCATCCGTATCCATACGGAGGACCGCGCACTCGGCCGCTAAGGCTCAGCCACTAATTCGCGCCACTTCACCAAGTTCACGCCACGAACGAGCAGCCATCCGGCAAGCGCGAACTCGGAGATCAGGCCGGGTATCAGCAAATAGAATGACGTGCGCACATCCGGAAAGACAAGGTGGAGAAAGCTGTTCGCCAGGTAGCAGGCACCGGTGAGCACGAGCAAAGCCCCGAGTGCCGTCGGCAAATAGGTCGATCGGATGATCAAACAGCCAACCAGCAGCAGGTGGGTTGCGAAGAATATGAGGAATAGGTTGTAGCCGAGATTGTGAATTTGGATCATCTCGAATGCGGAGGCCTGCAACTGAGCGGACGGAAGTGCGACGTAGACCGGCCCTTTGAGGAGGTAGAGCGGCGCAAAATGGAAGACTGTCGCCCCGGCGAGCCCAACATCGAACGCCAGGCGGAACGCCGCGGCGGTTAGTGCCAGGCTGCGACCGACCGGTCTTAGAAGATCATACAGGATGATCGCGATGCCGATGTCGCACGACAAGTTGACCAGATCGGCCATTCCGCCAAGCCGGTACAGCCGCTCGGATGCCAGTAGATTATGAGCCGTAGCCGCAGCATTGTTCGGGACGATCAGCGACGAGCGAACAAATCCTTCGGCAAAGAACGCGGTGGCTATCACGATCACATACAAGATTCCGCCCAGCCGGGCCTGGCGTTGCGGATCGATGCGGGTCAAGTGAAGCCTCCTTGCCGCTCATTGCAGCACCAAAACCTTAGGCCGAAATGGTCGGTGCGCACCTGCCTTTCGACGAACCGCTGTGGCGCATGTTGTAGTCGGAAGCATTGCTTGCTCTTGCCGTTGGTGGCGCCTATATCGCGGCTCTCTCCTCGACATCGCTAGATGCCCGAGGCTGGGGCCCCACGGCTCCGGTCCGAGAGACGTTTGAGTTTCATGGAGTTCGGAAGTGACCGACGTTGCGGGTCTCGCCAAGCGGATCGAGCCCGAGGTGAAGAGCCTCGGCTACGATCTCGTGCGCGTGGCGATGATCGGCGGGACGTCCGACCCGACCCTGCAGGTGATGGCCGAGCGGCCCGAAACGCGTCAGCTCGATCTCGCCGATTGTGAGACCATCTCGCGCCGCCTGTCCGACTGGCTCGACGCCAACGACCCGATCGAGGGCGGATACCGGCTGGAGGTCAGCTCCCCCGGAATCGATAGGCCCCTCACGCGGCTCAAGGATTATACCGACTGGACGGGCTACGACGCCCGCATCTCGCTGAGGGAGCCGCGCGGCGACCGAAAGCAATTTTCCGGCGTCCTCCAAGGCATCGACGGGGAGAATGTGAAGCTCACCGATAAGAGCGGTGCCGACCACGTCCTGCCGTTTTGCGACATCTCGTCGGCCAAGCTGCTCTTGACCGACAAGCTCATCAACGCCACCGCGCCGCTCAGCACTGAAGGCGCTGATTCAATTCAGACCGTAGAGGAATAATTCAAATGGCCACCGCACCCGCTGCCGTCAGCGCCAACAAGGCCGAGCTGATCGCGATCGCCGACGCGGTCGCGCGCGAAAAGCTGATCGACAAGGGAATCGTCATCGAGGCGATGGAGGACGCCATCCAGCGCGCGGCCCGCGCTCGCTATGGCGCGGAGAACGACATCCGCGCCAAGCTCGATGCCACGAGCGGCGATCTGCGCCTGTGGCGGGTGCTCGAGGTCGTCGAAGAGCCCGAAGATCATTTCAAGCAGGTCGATTTGGCCCGCGCCCAGAAGCTGCAGAAGGGCGCCGCCGTCGGCGACTTTATCGTCGATCCCCTTCCCCCGATCGAGTTCGGCCGGATCGCGGCCCAGGCCGCCAAGCAGGTCATCTTCCAGAAGGTTCGCGATGCCGAGCGCGAGCGGCAGTACGAAGAGTTCAAGGATCGCGCCAACGAAGTCATCACCGGCGTCGTCAAGCGCGTCGAGTTCGGCCACGTTGTCGTCGATCTCGGCCGTGCCGAGGGAGTCATCCGGCGCGACCAGCAGATCCCGCGGGAGATGGTGCGGGTCGGCGACCGAATCCGCTCGCTGATCCTGCGCGTCGCCCGCGAAGCCCGCGGCCCGCAAATCTTCCTCAGCCGGGCACATCCCGAGTTCATGAAGAAGCTGTTCGCGCAGGAAGTCCCCGAGATTTACGACGGTATCATCGAGATCAAGGCCGCCGCCCGCGATCCCGGCAGCCGCGCGAAGATCGGAGTCATCAGCCACGACAGCTCGATCGACCCGGTGGGCGCCTGCGTCGGCATGAAGGGCAGCCGAGTCCAGGCCGTCGTCCAGGAACTGCAGGGTGAGAAGATCGACATCATCCCCTGGAGCCAGGACACGGCAACCTTCGTCGTCAACGCGCTCCAGCCGGCGACCGTCAGCCGCGTCGTCATCGACGAGGAGGAGAGCCGGATCGAGGTGGTGGTCCCCGATGACCAGCTCAGCCTCGCCATCGGCCGCCGTGGCCAGAACGTCCGCCTCGCCAGCCAGCTCACCGTCTCGCAGATCGACATCCTGACCGAGGCGGACGCGAGCGAGAAGCGTCAGCGCGAGTTCGTCGAACGCTCATCTTTGTTCCAGAACGAGCTCGACGTCGACGAGACGCTGTCTCAGCTGCTGGTCGCGGAAGGCTTCACGAGTCTCGAGGAAGTCGCCTACGTGCCCATCGAGGAAATCGCCTCGATCGAGGGGCTCGACGACGACATCGCGTCGGAGCTGCAGAACCGAGCGACCGAGGCGCTCGAGCGCCGCGAGGCCGCGTCTCGTGAAGAGCGGCGCAAGCTCGGCGTCGAGGATGCGCTCGCCGAACTCCCGCATCTCACCGAGCAGATGCTGGTGACTCTCGGCAAGGCCAACATCCGAACGCTCGATGATCTCGCCGATCTCGCCACGGACGAGCTGATCCAGAAGAAGCGAGTCGAGCCCCGTCGCCGCGAGCCGAGCAATCGGCCCGAGGACAAGGGCGGAATCCTCGCCGAGTACGGCCTCAGCGAAGAGCAGGGCAATGAGATCATCATGGCCGCCCGCGCGCACTGGTTCGAAGATGAGCCAGCCGCCCCGGCAACCGAGGAGGACGCGGTTGCGGGCGAGGAGCAATGACACTTTAGAAGCGCACGTCCCGGAGCGCACCTGCATCCTCTCTCGGCGGACGGCGTCGAAGGAGGAGCTGATCCGGCTCGCGCTCTCGCCCGAGGGTGAGGTTGCCCCGGACGTCCGCGCGCGCGCGGCGGGCCGCGGCGCGTGGATCGGCGTAACCCGAAACGAGCTCGACGCCGCCAATGCCAAGGGCAGGCTCAAGGCCGCCCTCCAACGCGCGTTCAAGACCAACGATATCCACGTCGCCGCCGACCTCGGGGAGCGGATCGAGGCCGCGCTTCGGCAAACCGCGCTCGACCGACTCGGCATGGAAGCGCGCGCAGGCAACCTCATCAACGGGTTTGACCGCATCGAAAATGCGGCACGCTCGGGCAAGGTGCACCTTCTGCTCCATGCCGCCGATGCCGGCGCAGACGGCAATCGCAGCCTCGACCAGGCGTGGCGTGTGGGCGGAGGCGGCCAGGGGAAGCAGCTCCAGGGGATGATATTCCCCGAAGGGCGCACTATCTTGTCGATGGCACTGGGTCGCGAGAATGTGGTACACGCTGCCCTGACCGATCCCGCTGCCGCTTCGCGTGTTGCGCACGCGCTTGCCCGGTGGCGGGCTTTTACCGGCCCCGATCGAGGTCCTGGAGGTGGAGAACCCGCCTTTGGGACCGGCTCGGCTGAAGAAAAGTAGAACGAAGGAAACGAATGGCAGACCAGACCGAAAAACCGAAGCTTGGAACCCGGCCTCCGCTGGGGCTCAAGCGCACGGTCGAGACCGGCAAGGTCAAGCAGAGCTTCAGCCACGGCCGCTCCAACACGGTCGTCGTCGAGGTCAAGAAGCGCCGCATCCTGGGCCGCCCGGGCGATGCGCCGCCGGCTCCGGCGCCCGAGCCTGTCGCCGAAGCGCCCAAGCCTGCGCCGAAGCCGGCCGCCCCGGCGGCGCCGCAGCCACGCAAGCCTTCTGCCGCTGACGAAATGACCGCCCGCAAGGAAATGCAGGCGAAATTGCTGCGTGAAGCCGAGGAAGCGCGCCTCGCATCGCTTGAGGACGCACGCCGTCGCGAAGATCGCGCGCTGAAGGATGCCAGCGCCGAGGAGCGCCGCCGGGCGGAAGAAAATCGCAAGGCCGACGAGGCCGCGGCCGAGGAAGCCAAGCGCCGGGCCGAAGAAGAAGCCCAGCGCATAGCAGAGGCGCCTCCCGCGGCTGAAATCGTCGAGCCCGTCGTCGAGGAAGAAGAGGAGCGCACGGTCGCTCGCCGTCCTGGCGGCGGCCACACCCCTGCTCCGCGCCGCCCCGAGCCCGCGCGTCCAAGCCGCGGCCGTGGTGACGATCATCGGCAGCGTGGCAAGCTCACCGTCACCCGCGCCTTGTCGGACGAAGACGACAGCCGCGCGCGATCCCTCGCGGCGCTTCGCCGCGCCCGCGAGAAGGAAAAGCGCCACCACATGGAGGTCGGACCCTCGGCCAAGCAGGTCCGTGACGTGATCGTGCCCGAGGCGATTACCGTCCAGGACCTCGCCAATCGAATGGCCGAGCGCGGCGCCGACCTGGTCAAAGCCCTGTTCAAGATGGGCATGCCGGTCACGCTCACCCAGACAATCGATCAGGACACCGCGGAGCTGCTGGTCACCGAGTTCGGTCACCGAATCAAGCGCGTCAGCGAAGCCGATGTCGATATCGACACCTCAGCCGACGTCGATGCCGCCGAAACGCTTCAGTCGCGTCCGCCCGTCGTCACTATCATGGGCCACGTCGACCACGGCAAGACGTCGCTGCTCGACGCGATCCGCGGCGCGGATGTCGTCGCCCACGAGGCCGGCGGAATCACCCAGCACATCGGCGCCTACCAGGTGAGCCTGCCCGACAGGTCCAAGATCACTTTCCTCGACACGCCGGGCCACGAGGCCTTCTCCGAAATGCGGGCGCGCGGCGCCAACGTCACCGACATCGTCATCCTGGTGGTGGCGGCGGACGATGGCCTGCGGCCGCAGACGATCGAGGCGATCAACCACACCAAGGCCGCCGGCGTGCCGATGATCATCGCCATCAACAAGATCGACAAGCCCGAGGCCAAGCCGCAGAAGGTACGCGAGGAGCTGCTGCAGCACGAGGTGATCGTCGAGGACATGGGCGGCGACGTCCAGGACGTGGAAGTTTCGGCCAAGAACAAGACCAACCTCGACAAGCTCCTGGAAGCGATCGAGCTCCAGGCTGAAATCCTCGAGCTGAAGGCCAATCCCGAGCGGCCCGCCGAAGGAACGGTGATCGAGGCCAAGCTCGACAAAGGCCGGGGGCCCCTGGCCACCGTGCTGGTCGAGCGTGGGACTCTGCGCGTGGGGGACGTCTTCGTCGCCGGCGCTTCGAGCGGCAAGGTTCGAGCGATGATCGACGATCACGGTCGCCAGGTGAAGGAAGCCGGCCCGTCAGTCCCGGTCGAAGTCCTGGGCCTGTCCGCTGTCCCCTCCGCCGGCGACCCGTTCACCGTCGTCGAGAATGAGGCGCGCGCCCGCGAGGTCGCGTCCTACCGCCAAGGCGTGCTCGACAAGAAGCGCACCACCAGCGCGCCTGTCAGCCTCGAGAACATGTTCGCGAGCCACGCCTCGACCCACAAGGAGCTCCCGCTGGTCATCAAGGCCGACGTGCAGGGGTCGGTAGAAGCGATCGTCCATGCGCTGAACCGCCTCTCGACCGACGAGATCAAGGTGAGGGTGCTGCATTCGGGCGTCGGTGCGATCACCGAGAGCGACGTCACCCTCGCCTCGGCGAGCGGCGCGCCGATCATCGGCTTCAACGTCCGCCCGAACGCTAAGGCGCGCGAGGTCGCGGATCGCAACAAGGTCGAGTTCCGCTATTATGACGTCATCTATCACCTGACCGACTGGGTGAAGGGCGCGATGGCCGGCGAGCTCGGGCCGGAGATCATCGAGACGATCGTCGGCCGCGCCAAGGTCCAGGA
>DASSIU010000267.1:0-4026 GCA_035691585.1 Sphingomicrobium sp.
CGCTTCTCGCGCGTCAGCGTATCGTGGAGGCGGATCATGCGCCCTGCCCTATGGGCTTGGGATGCAGCCGTCGCGCCTCGACCCAATCGACGATCGCCCGTCCGCTGGCGTTGAGCAGCGGATAGGTGTGCGACTTGGTCATCCACTGCGGCCGGTCCGCTTGCGGCCCGTACACCATATCCGTCGCCAGGTTGGCGAGCAGGAAGAACAGAGTCGCGCCGAGCAGCCCCTTCAGCGCTCCGAAGCCTCCGCCCAAGACCCGGTCGAACGGGCCAAGCACCGAATGCCGCCGCGTCTTCCCGCCGAGCGAGCGCGCCAGCAGCTTCACGATGAGGAAGCTGGGCACGAACAGGAGCGCGAAGGCGAGCACCGCTGCGGCCGGCGAGCTGGTGTGGAAGCTGTTGATGATGCCAGTCCACAGCTGGCCGTGAAACAGCTTCAGCATCGCGATGCCGACGATCCAGGCGAGCAGCGACAGCACCTCGTGGACGAACCCGCGCACGAACCCGACGGCGCCGCCGCCGATCAGCAGGAGAAACACGAAGACGTCGAGAGCGGTCACGCCGTCGGCGCTAGCGGAGCCCTACTGCCGATTCCAGCCCTGCCTAGTCGAGGATGGTCTTCCCCGCCTCCGGGCGATGCGTCGTTCGCGGCGAGCAGAGGCGTAGAAGGCTCAATCCGGCCGCGACCAAGGCGGCAACGGCAGAAGCGGCGAGCAGGGTCGGTCCAACGCGGACTCCGGCGAGGTGGAAAGCGACTCCGACGACCACCGCACCGGTCGTCTGACCGAGCAGTCTCGCGGTGGCGAGCATTCCGCCCGCCGCGCCCGACCGGTCGAGCGGGGCCGATCCGACGATGGTGCGGTTGTTCGGCGACTGGAACAGGCCGAAGCCGATTCCGCACACGGCCATGCGCCAGGCGATGTCGAGGGTGGCGGGATGGGCACCGAGCCGCGACAGCGCGAATAGGCCGGCAGCGAAGATGGCGAGCCCGATGGCGCCGATCAGACCGGCCCGGACCCGATCCGCCAGGCGACCGGCAATCGGCGCAATGACCCCCAGGGCCAGCGGCCAGGGAGTCATCAACAGCCCCGTCTCGAACGCGCTTCGGCCCAGAACCGACTGGAACAGGAACGGCAGCGTGACATAGGCCAGCATCTGCGCGGCGAAGGAGACGGTGGACGTGGCGATCGACATGCTGAAGATCCGGATTTTCAGCAGGTCGATGGGGAACAGCGGCGCCGGATCGCCCCATTCGCGCTTCACGAGCCAGACGCCCGCACCAATGCCGGCGGCGATCAGAGCTATTCCGACGAGGCCGCTCTCGCGCGCGAAGGTCTCCGCGCCAAATACCGCACAGCCCATCATCGCGCCGCTGAGCACCGCGGCGATCCAGTCGAACGGGCGGCCATGTCCTTCCACGTGCGGCAGCGACGTCATTCCCACCATCACCGCGGCAACGCCGATCGGCAGGTTGATGAGGAACAGCCAGGGCCACCTGCCAACGCTGAGGATCAAGGCGGCAAGCGTCGGGCCGGCCGCCGCCGACATCGACAGCACCAGCGCATTGTAGCCGATGCCCCGCCCCAGCATCTTCGACGGGTAGGTCGCCCTGACGAGAGCTGCGTTCATGCTCATGATGCAGGCCGCCCCCACGCCCTGGAACACGCGCGCCGAGATCAGGCCGGCAAGGCTGTGAGTCAGCGCGCAAGCGAGCGATCCCAGTGTGAAGAGCGCGAGCCCAGGGATGTAGATGCGCCGATAGCCGAGCCGGTCGCCAAGTGCCGCCAGCGGCAGCAGGAGGATCGTGATCGTCAGCTGGTAAGCGTTGACGATCCACACCGAGGTCGATGGAGAGGCCCCCAGGTCCGCGGCGATGGTCGGGAGGGCCACGTTGGCGATGGCGCCGTCGAGCACGGCCATCGACAAGGCGAGCCAGATCGCGGCGGCCGACCAGTAACGGCGCGGGATCGGAAGTCCGTCCTGGATCGGTTCCGCGCGCGGGATGCTGGCTTCTCGGTTCACGTGCTGGGGTCCTTGGCGGGACCGCCAACGAACCGCAAGCCGGAGGGGATGCGACGGCTGTTGTGCGTCAGGCCGGGCGGCGGACGACGGCGACGAGACTCACGCCGAACGGCATCGGCAGGCGGCCGATGAGGCCCGCCTCGAAGCCGAACACGGTGTTCAGGACAGCGTTTACTGGGGCGCTCGGCAGCCTGTCATCGGCGGAGTCCTTGCGCATAACCTTACCGGCAAGGCGCGCGGCGGCAACCAGCGGGAAGAGCAGGCTGTTGAAATAGCTCAGCAGCTGGACCTCCAGACCGGCCCGCAGGAACAGCTCTTCCAGCCGCTTCTTCGTGTAGCGGCGGAAATGATGATGGGCGGCGTCGTGCGCGCTCCACATCCAGGGATTGGCCGGCACCGTTAGCAGCAAGGCGCCACCGGGCTTCAGCCGCATATGGATCGCGCGAAGCGACGCGAGATCGTCGGGCACATGCTCGAGCACGTCGAGCAGTGCAATCAGGTCATAGCCGTTGCGCTTGAACATCGAGAGGTCGGGCAGCCTGGCGCTCTTCACCTTGCGCGGCAGGCGCTTGTTCGCGACCGCCCGGGCGCAGCGGTCAAGCTCGCTCGCCTCGAGGCTTCCAAACTCCTTCAGCATCGCAAGATTGTGTCCGGTGCCGCAGCCGACCTCGAGGATCTTGGCCTTCTCAGGTGGGCGCACCACGCGCTCGATCAGGCGCTTCAGGATGCGCCGGCGCGCCAGGAACCACCAATGGTCCTGATCCAGCTCGGCCATGCGGTCGAAAACGGCACGTTCCATCCGCTTGATGTGCGTTAGGAGAAGTAAAGGTCTCGTAAACCATTCCCGCCTAGCCTCTCGGGCAAGGGAGGAAAAAATGGCCGCTCAACGCAAAAAGCCGGTGCTCGTCTCGCCGCCGAATGTCGGCGACCTGCATGCCCAGCTGGTCAAGCGCGGCATGGTCGCCCCACTTCTGTCGGTCGTCGTCCCGGTGAAGAATGAGGAGGACGGCATCCTCCCGTTCGTCCAACGCGTCGGCGCGATCCTGGACGGCATTGCCCAGGACTCGGGGTGGGAGATCCTGTTCGTCGACGACGGCAGCACCGACGCAACGCTCGCCGCGATCGTCGCTGCCAATCAGCGCGATCCACGGGTGCGCGCCCTCTCATTATCGCGGAACTTCGGCAAGGAAGCGGCACTTAGCGCCGGGCTCGATCATGCGCGTGGCGAGGCCGTCATCCCGATGGACGTCGACATGCAGGACCCGCCCGAAGTGCTGCCCGAAATGGTGGCCAAGTGGCGCGAAGGCCATGAGATGGTGTTCGGCGTGCGCCGCTGCCGGAGTAGCGATGGCTGGGCCAAGCGCGTGACCGCTAGCCTCTACTACCGCGCGCACAATGCGGTTTCCTCGGACAAAATCCCGGAGAATGCCGGCGATTTCCGGCTGATGGATCGCAAGGTCGTCGATGTGATCCGCGCGATGCCCGAGCGCAATCGCTTCATGAAGGGCCTGTTCGCCTGGGCCGGCTTCCGCCAGGCCGCCGTCGAATACGACCGCGCCGAGCGCGAGACGGGCAAGACGAAGTATAATTACTGGAAGCTGTGGACGCTTGCGCTCGACGGAATCACTTCAGCCTCGACCGTACCGCTGCGAATCTGGTCCTATGTCGGCGCGCTCGTCGCGTTGTTCGCCATCGGCTTTGCGAGCGTGCTGGCCGTTCAAACCATGATCTTCGGCAATCCCGTTCCGGGCTACGCTTCGATCATGGTCTCGGTGCTGTTCCTCGGCGGCATCCAGCTGATCTCGCTGGGCGTGCTCGGCGAATATGTCGGCCGCATCCTCACCGAGACCAAGCAGCGCCCGCTCTACGTGCTGCGCGACACGGTCGGGATTGAATAGATGGTGGGCTAACGGCCGAGGACCTGATCGACGAGCTGGCGCAGGTTACCGAACTCGGCGAGAAGGAGACCGTCGCCTCCCTTGATGCCGCGCAGTACCCAGCC
>DASSIU010000268.1:0-7683 GCA_035691585.1 Sphingomicrobium sp.
CCGCAGGCGAAAGCTTGGACAGACGGTCAAGCTGCGACTGGACGCCCGCATGCGTCGAGCGCGCGAAATCGGCCATCAGGCGGCCTCTTTGGCCCCCGGTGTCAGGTACGAGACCAGGCGCGCCAGCGTCTCCCTCAGGTCGCCGCGCGAGACGACCATGTCGATCATGCCATGCTCGAGTAGATATTCCGCGCGTTGGAAGCCTTCGGGAAGCTTCTCGCGGATCGTCTGTTCGATCACCCTCTGGCCTGCGAAACCGATCAGAGCGCCCGGCTCGGCGAGCTGGACGTCACCGAGCATCGCATAGGACGCCGTGACTCCGCCGGTGGTCGGGTCCGTGAGAACGACAATGTACGGAAGGCCGGCCTCCTTGAGCTCCTGCAGCGCAACGGTCGTTCGCGGCATCTGCATCAGGCTGAGAATTCCCTCCTGCATCCGCGCGCCACCGGCGGCAGTGAAGAGAATGTACGGCGCACCGTCGGCAATCGCTGCGCGAATCCCCGCAAGGATGGCCGCGCCCACGGCAATTCCCATCGAGCCGCCCATGAATGCGAAATCCTGGACTCCGATGATGACCTTATGGCCGTCGAGCTTGCCTCTCGCATTGACCAGCGCATCGCGCTCGCCATTGGCCGCGCGGGCGGTCTTGAGCCGGTCAGTATAGCGCTTGGTGTCCTTGAACCGGAGCGGGTCCTCGCGCACTTCGGGCGCGGGCAGGATTTCATACTCGGCGGCGTCGAACAGTTGCTCGAACCGCTTGGTCGGGCCGATCCGGTCGTGGAAATTGCAGCGTGGGCAGACGCTGTAATTTTCTTCCCATTCCTTGACGAACACCATCGTCCCGCACTTCAGACATTTGTGCCAAAGGTTCTCGGCAGTCTGGCGCTTGGGCAGGAACGGAATGCCGCTGCGGACGCGGCTCAGCCAACTCATTTTCTCAGATCCTCGCTTCGGCCGGCATGTGGGGGAGGGCTGCGGCGATGTCCATGATCGCCCGGCGCGGATCGGGAGCGGCGGTGATCGGTCGGCCAATCACCAACACGGACGCTCCGTCTTCCAGCGCCCGAGCCGGCGTAACCACGCGCTTCTGATCGGCGACGTCGGCGCCCTGGGGCCGGATGCCCGGGACCACGAAGAAGCCTCTCGACCAGGCGGTTCTGGCTTGCGCGACCTCTTCGCCTGAGCAGACGATCCCATCCACCCCGGCATCACGGGCAATCCATGCGAGCCGAGCGACCTGGTCGGCCGGGGAGCGCTCGATCCCGAGATCGCTGAGGTCGCTCATATCGAGGCTAGTCAGCAGGGTGACGGCGATCACCTTCGTGCTCGGCGGAGCAGCGCGCTTCGCCGCCAGCAGCATTTCGTGCCCGCCATGGGCATGGACGGTGAGGATCGCCGGTTCCAGCGGAGAAAGCGCTTCCACGGCTTTTGCGACGGTGTGCGGGATGTCGTGGAGCTTGAGGTCGAGGAATATCGGAAGGCCGAGCCCGGCAATCCTTCGAACGCCTTCCGGCCCCTGGGCGGAAAAGAATTCAAGACCGAGCTTCACGCCGCCTGCATGGTCGCGGACGGCTTTGGCGATCGTTTGGGCTCGATCGAGGTCGGGTGTGTCGATCGCGACAAAGATCGGGTTCAAGCGACCGGCTCCTCTTCGCCGACAGGCTCAGCGACTGCGAGCGATGCGACGCGGTTGCGTTCCATGGCTTCGATTCTCCGGCGGTGTGACCAAATCCGCGCGCGAGCGACCAGCCAGGTCGGCAGGAAGCCGATCAGGAAGGCGAGGAGGAGCAGGATCGGAAGCTTGATGTCGGCCTGGATGTCGCCCCACAGGTTCACCGTGACGCCGAACCAGTTCCGGAAGGAAAACAGGGCAACCACGACCGCGATGAGGACCCAGAAGACGGTCTTCAGAAATTGCATGGTGGGCCGTTTAGGCGAGCCGCGCGTTGAAGGCCAGCGGTGCGAGCATTCGTCGCGCCACAGAGTCGCTTCGTCGCAAGTGCGTTAAACGCAGCGTTGAGACGGCGAAGCCCCACGGTCACAGATGAATTGAGGGTGGGGAGACATTAGGATTTTGCAAAAAGCGCAAAAGCTTGGGCTCGGCGCATTCGTGCTGCTGATGGGCGCGTCGCTGCTGGCGATGCGTCCGCATCCGGCGACGAACGCGTCGGAACCGCGTCTCACCGCCGCCCACCTCAAGCTCGCCAAGGTATCGACGGCTTCGCGGCAGGACGTCGATTATCGCCTGCTCGATGCGCGCCTCAGGGAGCTGATGACCAAGCCGGCGATGGTCGGGCTCGCCGTCGGAGTGGTCGAGAACGGGCGAATCACGTTCCTCCAGGGGTATGGCGAGACGCTCAAGGGGTCCGGCGATCCGGTGACCCCCGAGACGGTGTTCCGCTGGGCATCGACGTCCAAGGGCGTCGCGGCGACGATGGTCGCGAAGCTTGCCGAGCAGGGGAAGATCAACCTCAATGGCCCGGTTGCGAACTACGCGCCGGACCTGAAGCTGCCCGCCGGCAACGAGTATAAGGCGACGGTCGGCGACCTGCTGTCGCACCGGCTCGGCCTCTACCGGAACGCGTACGACAACAAGCTGGAGGAGGGGGCGGACCCGAGCCTGCTGCGCGCGAGCCTTGCGCAGCTGAACCCGGTCTGCCCGCCGGGGACCTGCTGGGACTATCAGAACGTTGCCTACGATGCGTCGAGCGAGATGGTCTCGCGCATCACCCACATGCCCTACGAGCAGGCGGTCAAGCGCTACCTGTTCAACCCGATCGGGATGACCAGCGGGAGCGTGTCGATGGCCGGGCTGCAGTCCAACCGGAGCTGGGCCAAGCCGCACAGCGCCGGCAAGCGCCCCGAGCCGATCGTCGACACCTACTACCACGTCCCTGGCGCGGCCGGCATCAACAGCAACATCAAGGACATGGCTCTGTGGATGGAAGCGCAGATGGGCGAGATGCCCGATGTGCTCGATTCCAGGGTGCTCGACACGATCCACGCGCCTTATGTCGTCACGCCGACCGAGCGCGCCCGGATGCGCAAGTTCCTCGAACGGCTCGGCACCGCCTGGTACGGCTACGGCTGGCGGAGCTATGACTATGCGGGACACCGCATCATCGGGCACCGCGGCGGAATTCGCGGCTATCGCTCGCTGATCCTGTTCGACCCGCAGAAGAAAAGCGGCGTCGTCGCGTTGTGGAACAGCGACACGTGGCAGCCGGGGGGCCTCGAGTTCGAGGTGATGGACATGCTCTACCACCTTCCGTTCCGCGACTGGATGGAGCTCAACAAGAACGCCGAGCAATCAATCGCTGCCGCGGATTCTGAACCGGACAGCGGCGGCCCATCCTAACGGCGCTTCGCGTCCTCTTCGGCTTTCCTGATTTTTCGAAGGTCATCGAGGTGCGATTTGTAGCGGCACGCCATGCCGACGATCGATGTCGCCATCCCGATGACCAGGGCCGGGTAATACCACCATGGAGCATTCGGCTTCTGCCAGGCCACGGCTCCCAGAAAGAACACGCTGACGATCGAGATGAGATAGCCCAGGCCCTTCCAGTCGATGCCGTTGCCGGCAGGGATCGTGACGGTTTCGCGCTGCATGAACCGGAGGAACATCCATCTCCCGCGGTTGGTTTCTTCGTCCAGAACCCGGAGGACGAAACTCATGCCCGAAACCAAGCACCAGGACGCCATTACCCTGCTGAAAGAGGACCATCGCGCCGCCAAGAAGCTCTTCAAAGAGTTCGAGGAAGCCAAGGGCGAGGGGCGAAAGGAGAAGCTGGCGCACCAGATCTGCCTCGCGCTGGCGGTTCATTTCGACCTTGAAGAGACGATCTTCTATCCCGCCTGCGAGGGAACGGTGGATGAAGACGAGCTCAAGGAGGGCTATGTCGAGCACGACGCCGCCAAGCTCCTGGTCGCCGAGATCGAGGCTGCGGAACAAGGCGCGGCCGACGATTTCTTCGATACGAAAGTGCACGTCCTTTCAGAGGAAATCGAGCATCACGTCGAGGAAGAGGAGAAACCGGGCGGCATCTTTGCCAAGGCTCGCAAGGGCGACCTGGACATGAAGGCGCTCGGCGAGCGGCTTGCCGAGCGCAAGAAGGAGCTGACCGATCGCTACAAGGAAGACGGCCTTCCACAACCCAAGCTCAGGACAATGGACGAGGTCTCCGTCTAGCGTCCGATGTCCTACCGGAGCGCGGCCACCTCAGTGTCGCGCCCGTAGATATCGTCGACGAAGCTCAGTTGCCCGTTGTTCACCTGCGCCGTGAGGTAGGTGACATAGATCGGCACCGGCGCGGGCAGCAGGACATTCTGCTCGGGGTCGTGCGTGGACGCGCGAGGATCGCGACCCATCAGCCAGGTGCCGAGTCGCTCAGCGTCCTCCAGCCGGATGCAGCCGTGACTCAAGGTCCGATCGTCGGACGCGAACAGATCCTTGTTCGGAGTGTCGTGGAGGTAGATGTCCGAGCCGTTCGGGAAGGGAATCTTGATCCGTCCCATCGAATTGAGCGGTCCCGGCAGCTGCCGCACCCTGACCATCTCCCGACCCGCGGCGACCGCGTGCCAATCGACCTTGGCTGGATTGAGCAGCTGGTCGGAGCCATCGGCGGGCATCACCTGGTAGCCGTGCGATTTGAGATAGCCGAAGCCCTGGTCCAGCACGTTCCGAGCGATGAGAGAGCGGACCATGTCGGCCGAGACATGCCAGTAGGGATTGAGAGTCGCGTAATAGATCGTGCTCGCGAGCAACGGCGTCTGCGTCGAGGGGTCGGCCTTGCCGACGATGACGCGCATCGAATCAACGATCCGTCCGTCTTCGATCATGTAGAGGCGTGCCCCGGCGGTATCGACCATGACGTAGCGGCCCTGAGGCGGCACGTCCCGGACCCGGTCGAGGCTGGCGAGAACGCGGGGGTCGAGCCGGCCGCCGTTCGCCTGCATCGATGACCACGCCGCTTCGCGAAGCTGCGCGTAGAGCGGGTTGACCTCAGAGACGCTGCGAATGTGCGCCGCCAGCGACGGTGCAGCTGCGGTCCGGGCGAGGATCGTCGCCGGGGAGTCACGTCGCGGCCTCACCCATTGATCGTCGTAGGTCATGCCCGCGGGCGGAGTCTGCAGCGCCTCGACATACTGGACCCAGGCCGATGAAAGCAGGCGGTCCGCGGCGGTAAGAGCGGCTGGATCGCCGGCTTGCGCCCGAGCAAGCAACACCTGGGCCTGGGCCGCCATTTCGGGACCGCTCGGCATCCCATCGAGCGATGCACGCTGAAGCGCACCGATCAGCTCGCGCGCCGCACTGCTTTCGACTCCGTTCCTGAACCATAGTGGAGCGCCCGAGCGTGCCGCGTAGAAATCGATGACCGCCTGGGCGTCGGCGGGATCGTAACCGGCGGCGACCGGAAGGGGGGAATCGGTCGCCGCCGTAGCGGGCGCAGGAAGGACCATCAGCGCCGCAAAGGCGACGCCGGCCAGCATCCGGATTTTCACGGTCAAAAACCTTTAATTGTCTCAGGCTCCTGGAGCCTTTGAACCCAAAACGCCGAAGTGCGGCTCAGGTTCAATAACGTGTTGACAATGTTTGAGGTTTGTCCCGTCCCGGAACGGTTCAAGATCCATTGGCCGATTCACTGTGTCGCCGCATCGCGAACAAGTGACTGGGGCCGCGCCGTTGCCCGAACGCGGCCCTCGGCAGGTTACGCGCCGATATAGACCTGGGTGCCAAGGTCGGTGACCGAATAGAGCTTCTTCGCGAACGCCGCGGGCAGATGGACGCAACCGTGGCTGTTCGGCTCGTCACCCACATAGCCTGCGTGGAGCGCGATGCCGGCCGGGTCGAAGAACAAGGCGAACGGCATCGGCGCGTTATCGTACTTCTTCGATCGGTACATCGGCAGCTTGTTGAAGATGGAGAAGATACCGGTCGGTGTCGGCTTGTCTTCGCGGCCGCTCGAGATCGTCGTCGCGGCCATCAGCGTGTCGCCCCGGTAGAGATAGGCCATCTGGTCGGAGAGGCTGATGACGACACGTTCGGGCCCCGCTGCCTCGGGCACTTCGCGCCAGCGGTATTGGCCAGGCTTCAGCTGCTTGTCGCCGAACGCCTCGATCATGTCGATGCGCGCCTGGCTCGCCGCATCGCTGGCCTCCATGCGGGCCTGGTCGGTTTCCAATGCGTTTGCGGGGATGGGAGCGACGGTGGACGCTAGGACGCACGATCCCGTCAGCGCGAGCACGAGTGCTAGACGCTTCATTTTACACCTAACTTTGCTACTTGACTTTTGCGGCGGAAATGCATGGCCGCCGAGTCGGGTTCCTTTGACTGTCGTTTGGTCATGGCTGAAGAACGACCGCGGCCGCACCATTCATCCAGCCGATCCGCGCGCGATTCAATTTGGGTTGCGGACATCGTGGTTAACGAATTTGCTTGCTTTGTTAACCAGATTGCGTTTTTCGCTCCGTCGTCCAGCCGACGATTCATGCCGAGTCGCGTCTCCTCAAGGGGCGAAAGGAGCGCTTGTTGGTTCGTTTGGCGTCACAAGGCCGTCATGGTGCGCGCGGGGGGCGGGCAGTGCTGCTCTGCGCCTGCGCGATTGCCGCCTTGGCGGCCCAGCCGGCCCTTGCTGTGCCGGCTGCCGGTGGCTCTGACGACGTCGCAAGCATTGGCGCTGCGGGTGAGGCAGGGACGCTGGCGGCTCGAATCGCGCTCAGGCGGCCGAACATAGCCACGTTCGCAGCCACGCCTTCGCCGACAGGGCCTTCGCTTACATCAAACAGCGGCGTGTTCGACGTTCGCGTCGATGCTCCAACGGTTATCGGCAACTCCGCGCGCGGGAATCGCGCAGGCGGAGCGTCCGCGGAGCTCACGTCACGCGCCGACATCTTGTCGAACATGGCGCGGCCAAGCGCGGCCAGCATCGAGCAGATGCTCGTCACCAACAAGGCGCCGATGGCGGCCGATCAGGTACAGATGGAAAATGGCGCCATCGTTCTGACGAGTTCAGGCGCGAGTGCGATGGCCTCCAAATCCGGAACCATCGTCGCTGCCGCGAAGCGCACTCCACCGCCGATCCCGCCCAACAACGGGAATGGCAACGGCAACGGTGGGAACGGCAACGGCACTGGAAACCCGGGCGTGAACGGAAACGGAAACCCGGGCGGGAACGGGAACGGCAATCCCGGTGGCAATGGCAACGGGAGCCCCGGCGGCAACGGAAACCCAGGCGGGAATGGAAACGGGCACGGGGGCGTAACGCCCGGCGATCCATGCGCGATGGGCAACGGCAACCCGTGCAACGGGAACAATGGCAATGGCGGGAGCCAGGGCAATTCGAACCCGCCTCCGCCGCCTCCACCGCCGCCTTCACCCCCACCGCCGCCGCCGCCGCCAGCCACGTGCCCGGGCGTCGGCAACCCGTGCAACGGGAACAACGGAAATGGCGGCAGCGAGGGCAACGCGAATCCGCCGCCTCCGCCACCTCCACCACCGCCACCGCCGCCAGCCACGTGCCCGGGCGCCGGCAATCCGTGCAACGGCAACAACGGCAACGGCAACGACGGCAACCAGGGTAACGCGAACCCGCCGCCGCCTCCGCCGCCTCCGCCGCCGCCGCCACCGCCACCGCCGCCTCCGCCGCCGCCACCGCCACCGCCACCACCGCCGCCGCCGCCTCC
>DASSIU010000269.1:0-6208 GCA_035691585.1 Sphingomicrobium sp.
CGCCGAGGGCGAGCAGCTGATCCCGGTGGAAGCTCACGGAATTCGATTCCTGTCGCTCGGACAATTGGTCTCGCCGGGGCATGCGTTGGCCTGGCGCGGGCCGATGGCGACGGGCGCCCTTACCAACCTTATCGAGGCCGATTGGGGCGACGCGGAGCTGTTGCTGGTCGATCTCCCCCCCGGCACCGGCGACGTGCAGCTTACGCTCATCCAGCGCTCCCGCCCGGCGGGCGCGGTGATCGTCTCGACCCCGCAGGACTTGTCGCTGATCGATGCCAGGCGGGCAGTCGACCTGTTCAACAAGACCAGCGTCCCGGTGCTCGGGATCATCGAGAACATGGCGGCTTATGTCTGCCCACATTGCGGCGAAGAATCGCATCCCTTCGGAACCGGAGGGGCCGAGCAAGCGGCCGAGGAGATGGGGGTCCCATTTCTGGGGCGGCTGCCGCTGTCGCTTTCGATCCGCGAAGCGTCGGATGCGGGCAATCCGCCCGCCGCCTCGAACGGCACCGAGGCCGACGCTTTTGCGAGGCTGGCCGCGAAGTTGCTCGAAACCTTGGAAACACCGGTTCACTAAGCCGTTATCGACCCATGCCGCTTACCCGCGACGAGGACATTGCCGAGCTTCTGACCAGCGCGCGCACGATCGCCGTCGTGGGCGCGTCGGACCGGCCCAGCCGACCCTCATACGGCGTGATGAAGTTCCTGCAGGACTGGGGCTATCGCGTACTTCCGGTCAACCCGCAGATCAGCGAAACTCACGTGCTCGGGGAGTTCGTTTGGCGGGAGCTCGCCGAGATCGGCATTCCGATCGATATCGTCGACATCTTCCGCCGACCCGAACTAGCCGCCGAAGCCGTCGAACAGGCGATCTTCGTCGGCGCCAAGGCGGTGTGGATGCAGATCGGAGTGATCAACGACGAAGCGGCATCCAAGGCTGAGGCGGCAGGGCTGAAGGTGGTGATGGACCGCTGCCCGAAGATCGAAATCCCGCGGCTTCGCCTGCCGAGGGTCGGCCAACCCGCCTAAGCAGCCGCGACGGTCATCTCGGGGATCATCACCGTCGGAGCGTCGATTCCGCGGCGGAACTCCAGATCGCTTGCGGGCTCGAGCGTCGCGAACATGTCGAGAAGGTTCGAGGCGACAGTGATCTCGGCGACTGGTTCGGCGATCTCGCCATTGCGGATCATGAAACCGACCGCGCCGCGGCTATAGTCGCCGGTGACTCCATTCACCCCCTGACCGATCAGCTCGATGATCAGTACGGCTTCCGGATAAGCCGCAAACAATTCCTCTCGGCTGCGCTCGCCGGGCGCGAGATAGAGATTGCTCGGCGCCGCGTTCGGAGCGCCGCCGGCGCCGCGCGCTGCGTGGCCGGTGGGCTGGATTCCCAGCTGTCGCGCCGAGGCGCTCTCTGCGATCCAGCGCTTCAGGACTCCGTCAGATACTAGCTCCTGTCGCGACACGCGGACCCCCTCCCCGTCAAACTGCCGTGAGCGGAGGCCGCGGAGGCGCAGCGGATCGTCGACGATGGTTACACCGGGGGCAAAGATCTGCGTGCCGAGCTTGTCCTGGAGGAAGCTGGTCTTGCGCGCGATTGCGGAACCGCTGATCGCGCCGACGAAATGACCAAGCAGCGTCGACGAAACGCGCTCGTCGAAGATCACCGGATATTTGCCCGGCTTCGGACGAACGGGATTGAGGCGGGCGACTGCGCGCTCACCGGCCTTGCGGCCGATGTCCACCGCGCTTTCGAGGTCTTCGAGGTGCCGCACGCTATGTCCGGCGTAGTCACGCTGCATCGTGGCGCCCTCGCCCGCGACAGCCACTGCCGTGCAGCTGTGACCGCTCGACCGGGAGGCACCGGAGAAGCCGCCCGAGGTGGCGAGTGCGACCGTCGAGGCCGAAGCGCTCGCCCCGACTCCGCTCGAATTCGTCACGCCCTTCACCGCCAGCGCGGCTTTCTCTGCCTCAAGCGCGCGGGAGCGCAGCTCGGTCGGGTCCGGTTCAAGGGAATCGAACGAGTCGAGCATCGGCAGCTCGCCCGTCTGGAGCAGATCGTGCGGTGCCAAACCCGCGTAACGGTCCTCGGGAGCTTCTTTCGCCATCGCCAGGCAACGCTCTACCAGCACGCCAAGCGCTTCATTGGACAGGTCCGAGGAGGCCACCGTCGCCGATCGCTGACCGACGAACAGCCTGAGACCGATCTCCTCGCCTTCGGAGCGGCTGACGCTCTCGGTTTCCCCGAGCCGCACCTGCACGCAAGAGGATCGGTCGCCCGCGTAGAGCGCGTCGGCGGCGGTCGCGCCGGCGGCGATCCCGCGCTCGACCAGCGATTCGGCGATAGCTTTGGCCTTGTCGGGGGAAAGCATGAGGCCGCGCCCTAGCGCGCCGACAGCCCGACCACCAGCATTGCGAGGAAGACCAGCAGGCCGCAGGTGCGGTTCGAGCGGAACAGCATGAGCGCGAGGTCGCCATCGTTAGGGTCCGCCCTCAGCGCCTGGTTCGCGAGATGAAGCGCGGCGGGAGCAAGCGCCAGCAGGGCGATCCAGTCCGGCCGTACCCGCCAGATCGCACCGCACCACAGCAGCAGGGCAATGGCGTAGCAGACCGCAATACCAATTGGTGCCTTGTCGCCCAGGCGGCGAGCGGAGGACTTCACCCCGACCAGCGCGTCGTCCTCCTTGTCCTGAATCGCATAGAGCGTGTCATAGCCGATCACCCAGGCGACGCTGCCCAACCACAGCAGGATCGGAGTCCAATCGAGCGAACCACGCACCGCCGACCAGCCGACCAGCGCCCCCCACGAGAAGACCAGCCCGAGCCACGCCTGCGGCCACCAGGTGATTCGCTTCATGAACGGGTAAGCCGCGACCGGGGCGAGACTGGCGAGGGCGACCAGGGCGGCGATCCATTTGAGCTGGAGCAGGACGATCAAGCCGACGAGGGACAGCAGACCGATGAGAGTCCACGCGGCTCTGATCGACACGCGACCGCTCGCCAAAGGGCGAAGCCGGGTGCGTTCGACCTGACGGTCGAGATTGCGGTCGACGATATCGTTGTAGACGCACCCCGTGCTGCGCATCGCGAATGCGCCGAGCGCGAGCCACAGGAACAGGCCCCATCGCCCGCCGACGCCGGCAAGAGCGACGCTCCAGGCGCACGGCCAGTAGAGCAGCCAGGTGCCGATCGGCCGGTCGAGCCGCATCAGGCTTGCAAAAGGCCGAAGCCGCGGCGGCAGCGCGCCGATAAATCCGCGGCGCTCGCTGTCGGGGACGATGTCGGTCGAGGCGATCACGGGGCGCGAGTTAGCGCCGCAAGGCGCGCTTGTCTTGCAGTGAACCGCCTTCGGTCAAGGCCGCACTAATGCCGAAGCGGGGAGGACCGCCGGCTTCATCGGCGGTCTCGGTCGCCCGCTGGCAGGCGCCTCCCCGGCCGACATGCCGATCGCCCAACTGGCACTCGGACGGGGAGGCGTTGACGCACCGCCGGTATTCAACCGGCGATCAATCGCTTAACGCGCGCCAATGCCCGCGACCCCCGCCTGGCCACCCAAGAGCCTCCCGCGCCTGTTCGTCCGAACGTCGCTGGTCGAGGGTGCGGCGGTGGAGCTGGACGTCGGCCAGGCCAATTACCTCGGCAACGTCATGCGGCTTGGGCAAGACGCCGAACTGCTGGTGTTTGACGGTCAGTCTGGCGAATGGCTGGCGCGGATCGCGGAAGCCGGGAAGAAGCGGATGACGCTCACCGTTGAACGGCGCACGCGCGACCCGGAGACAATCCCCGATGTCTGGCTGGCTTTCGCCCCGGTGAAGCGCGCGCAAACCGATTGGCTGGTGGAGAAGGCGACCGAGCTCGGCGCCGCGCGGCTGCTGCCAGTGATGACCCAGCGCACGGTCGCCGAGCGGGTGAGGCTCGACCGGTTGCAGGCAATTACGATCGAAGCGGCCGAGCAATGCGGACGCACTCGGCTTCCCGGCATCGGCGAGCCGCAAGGCTTGAAGGACCTGCTGCGCCAGCGCGACCCCGCGCGACGGCTCTATTTCGCGGACGAAAGCGGGGGTGAAGCGGCCCTCAACGCATTCAAGGAAGGGCCGGCGCTGATCCTTGTCGGTCCGGAGGGCGGGTTCACCGACGACGAGCGTCAGCTCATCCGAGGCGCGGACAACTCGCTCGCGATTTCGCTCGGACCACGAATCCTCCGCGCAGAGACCGCCGCACTCGCCGCGCTCGCGGCGTACATGGCGCTCGCGGGCGACTGGCGCTCTTATTGACTCATAAGGCGGAAACGCTGGCGTCGTTACGGGAGCGCGGCTAAGCGCCGCCAGCCATGACGACCCGGACCGACGACAGCGCGAGCCCGCTTATCGAAAGCCGCGACGATTTGCTGTCGGTGTTCGCCGGTGGCGAGAAGCCGCCGGAGCGATGGCGTATCGGCACCGAACATGAGAAGTTCGTCTATCGGCTGGACGACCACCGCGCTCCCTCGTGGGAGGAGCCCGGCGGAATTCGCGACCTCTTGATGGGCCTCACCGAATTCGGCTGGGCGCCGGTGGAGGAGAACGGCAAGGTCATCGCGCTGATCGGACCGCACGAGGGCACGATCAGCCTCGAGCCCGCCGGACAGTTCGAGCTGTCGGGAGCGCCGCTGGAGAACCTTCACCAGACCTGCGCCGAGGCGGCGCGGCACCTAGAACAATGCAAGAGCGTCGGGGAGCGCATCGGTCTCGGCTTTCTCGGCCTCGGCATGTGGCCCGACAAGACCCGGGCAGAACTGCCGAGGATGCCCAAAGGGCGGTACGGAATCATGCTCGGATACATGCCCAAAGTCGGCAATCTCGGCCTCGACATGATGCTTCGCACTTGTACCATACAGGTGAATTTGGACTATTCATCTGAAGCCGACATGGTGAAGAAGTTCCGCGTCGGCCTCGCTCTCCAACCCGTCGCCACCGCGCTTTTCGCCAACTCGCCATTCACCGAAGGCAAGCCCAACGGGTACAAGAGCTTCCGAAGCCACATCTGGGAAGACACCGACCCCGACCGCACCGGCATGCTGCCCTTCGTGTTCGAAGACGGCTTCGGGTACGAACGCTACTGCGACTATGCGCTCGATGTGCCGATGTACTTCGTCTACCGCGACGGCAAACATCTCGACGTCGCCGGAGAGCGTTTTGGCGACTTCCTTGAGGGCAAACTGCCGCAGCTTCCTGGCGAGAAGCCGACGATCACCGACTGGACCGACCACCTCTCGACCGCATTTCCCGAGGTCCGCCTCAAGAGCTTCCTCGAGATGCGCGGCGCGGATGGTGGCCGCTGGAGCCGGATCTGCGGGCTTCCGGCGCTATGGGTCGGGCTGCTCTACGACAGCCACGCACTCGATGCGGCCTGGGACCTGGTCAAGCATTGGAGCATCGAGCAGCGCGAGAAGTTCCGCCACGACGTCCCGAAGCTGGCGCTTGAAACCGTGACCCCCGACGGCGAGAGCATGCGTGACTTCGCGGGGCGGGTGCTCGACATCGCCGCCGACGGACTCACCCGCCGCAAGCGCCTCAACAGCGCGGGCGACAATGAGGGCGGATTCCTCGACCCGTTGCGCGATGTTGTTGCGACGGGCATGACCCCCGCTGACCGGCTGCTTTACAAATATGAACATGAGTGGGGCGGCGACGTTTCAAAGATCTACGAGGAGTTCAGCTTCTGATGGACGCGATGAGCCCGAAGCGCAGGACGCTGTACCCACCGATCGAGCCCTATGAGACCGGGATGCTCGATGTCGGCGACGGCCACCGCCTTTACTGGGAGCTGTGCGGCAACCCGAACGGCAAGCCGGTCGTGTTCCTGCACGGCGGTCCCGGAGGCGGATCGAGCCCCGAGCACCGTCGGCAGTTCAACCCGGACAAATACAAGATCCTGGTGTTCGACCAGCGCGGCTGCGGCAAGTCGACGCCCTATGCCAGCCTCGAGCACAACACGACTTGGGACCTGGTGGAAGATATCGAGAAACTCCGCATCGAGGTCGCCAAGGTCGAAAAGTGGCAGGTGTTCGGCGGCAGTTGGGGGTCCACGCTGGCGATAACCTATGCCGCGACATACCCGGATCGAGTCACCGAACTCGTCCTTCGGGGAATCTTCCTGTTCGACCAATATGAGCTCGACTGGATGTACAAGGAGGGCGGCGCCTCGCAGGTTTATCCGGACAAGTTTG
>DASSIU010000270.1:0-3032 GCA_035691585.1 Sphingomicrobium sp.
GCGCCGCCGATCGTGCCCGCGATGATCGCGAAGATCAGGTAGAGCGTGCCGATGTCCTTGTGGTTGGTCGACATGAACCAGCGGACGAAGAAGCCCGGCTTGTGGTCCGCGTCATGATGCGCGTCATGCGCCTCGTGCGGCTGGAGATGCAGCGAGTCGGCGGTGGTGCTCATGGGCTACTCGATCCGTTACTTGGATTGGGTCGCGCGGTCGGCGACATTCTGGTTGTTCTGCGCGGGAGCGGGCGCAGGGGCAGTCGCCCCGCCTGAAGCCGCCGCGGCAGCGGCCGGCGATGCCTCGCTGACGGGTGAGATCGCTGTGCTGTCCGGAGCCGCGGGCGCCGCGCCCGGTGCATGTCCGCCTTTCTCCGCGACCCACTGAGCGAACCGGGCGGGTGTCGTTGCTTCGACGACGATCGGCATGAAGCCATGCCGCGCGCCGCACAGCTCGGAGCACTGGCCGAAATAGACGCCGGGGCTGCGGATGTAGGCCCACGTTTCATGCAGCTGGCCCGGGTTGGCGTCCTGCTTGATCCAGAATGCCGGGACTGCGAAGCTATGGATCACGTCGTCGGCGGTGACGATGAACTTCACGACCTTGCCAGCCGGGAGCACGAGGCGATTGTCGACCGCGAGAAGCGGGGGTCCGTCGGCATTGGTGCGCGCGCGCTGGTTCGCCTGGCGGGTCGGATCGCTGGCTTCCTTCAACATGTAGCTGTCGAAGGTGACTCCGTAGTCCGGGAGCTCGTACGACCAGTACCATTGATGACCCGTCACCTTCACAGTGAGGTCGGCGGGAGGCGGCGTGTACACATGCCGAAGCAGCCGGATCGAAGGGATGGCGATCGCCACCAGGATCAGCACGGGGACCAGGGTCCAGATCACCTCGATGGTCGTATTATGCGAATTGCGCGAAGGGATCGGATTTGCCCCGCGCCGGAAACGGATCAGCGCGGTGACCAGCAGCACGAGAACAATGATGCTGATGATCGCGCACAGTGGCAGCAACCAGTAATCGTGGAAATTCGCCGCCTCCTCGCCGATCGGCGTGAACTGGGTCTGTAGTCCCTTGCGCCCGTCGGGCTGGCCGATGCCGGGCGTCGGTATTGCATGTCCGACGGTGCCCGGAACGACCGCGGCCGCCTGTGCGGCATCGGGCTGGCCGGGGTTTTGCGCGGTTCCGGCAGGGGGCGTCGCATTGACCGAAGGAGCGGCTGCCGTGGTGCTGGTCGTGAGCGAAGGAGCGGGCGCCGTTGCAGCCGCTGCAGGTGTAAGCCCGGCCGCGGCCAAGGCAATCGCCCATCCAATCAGTCTCATCGATACCCCTGGCAGTGCATGGAACTGGACACGCGGCTGCGCGCCCGATCTGCGAGGCTCTATAGGCGCGGGTTTTCGGAGCCTCAAGCGGGTGATCCAAGAGTTGACCAGCGACAGTGTTGAAGGGCTTCGTGCTGCGGCCTAAACGGCACTCCCGAATGATGACCGACGACGACATACTCGCCGAGTTCCGAGCGGCCGACGCATTGCTCGAAGGCCATTTCATCCTGTCCTCGGGACTTCGAAGCCCACGATATCTCCAGTGCGCGCGCATCCTGATGGACCCGGCCCGCGCTGAGCGGCTGGCGCGGGCGCTTGCAGAGAAGATCCCGAGCGACATCCGCGAGAAGATTGAAGCGGTAGTGTCTCCCGCGATGGGCGGGGTGATCATTGGCCACGAGATGGGGCGCGCCTTGGGCAAGCCGGCGATGTTCCTGGAACGTCCGCAAGGGGTGTTCGAATTCCGTCGCGGCTTCCACCTCGATCGCGAGACCAAGGTGCTGATGGTCGAGGACGTGGTCACGACCGGCCTGTCGTCGCGAGAGGCGATCGAGTCCGTGCTCGACGCGGGCGGCGAGGTGATTGCGGAGGCCGCGCTGGTGGACCGATCGTCGGGCAAGGCCGACCTCGGAATCCCCTTCTTCCCGCTGATCCGGATCGACGTCCCAACCTACGAGGCCGATGCGGTCCCGCCCGAGCTCGCCGCCATTCCCGCCGTCAAGCCGGGGAGCCGCGCAGCAGCTTGACCCAGCGGCTTCGCCCCAATGGCCTGAGACTAGGCGTCAACATCGATCACGTCGCGACCATCCGGAACGCGCGCGGCGGCGACCATCCGGATCCCGTCCGCGCCGCCCACATCGCCGCCGACGCGGGCGCCGATGGAATCACGGCCCACCTCCGTGAAGACCGCCGCCACATCACCGACGGCGACATCGACCGGCTGATGGCCGAGATCGCGCTTCCGCTGAACCTCGAGATGGCGGCGACCGAGGAGATGCTCGACATCGCCCTACGCCATAAGCCTCATGCCGCCTGCATCGTGCCCGAACGGAGGGAGGAACGGACGACCGAGGGCGGGCTGGACGCCGCCGGCCAGCACAACCACCTCGCTTATTACGTCGACAAGCTCGGGGCGGCCGGCATTCGGGTCAGCCTGTTCATCGAGCCGACCGAGGAGCAGGTCGCCGCCGCGGTGCGCCTCGGGGCCCCCGTCGTCGAGTTCCACACCGGTCGCTATGCCCACGCCGAGGGCGACGAACGCGCCACCCAGCTGAAGCGGATCGCCGACTGCGCCGCGCTGGCAGTCAAGAACGGCATCGAGCCGCACGCCGGCCACGGCCTGACCTTCGACAATGTGATCCCAGTCGCCGCCATCCCGCAGCTCGCGGAGCTCAATATCGGCCATTTTCTGATCGGCGAGGCGATCTTTACCGGCCTCGACGCAAGCGTCCTCCGCATGCGCGAGCTGATGGATGAAGCGCGGTGATCGTCGGTATCGGATCGGACCTCTGCAACATCGAGCGGATCGAGAGATCGCTGGATCGCTGGGGCGAGAAGTTCTTGCAACGCGTCTTTACCGACATCGAGCGCAAGAAGGCCGCCTCGCGACCGCACACCACCGCCGGCACCCTTGCCAAGCGCTTCGCCGCCAAGGAAGCCTTTTCCAAGGCCGTCGGCACGGGGTTCAAGCGCGGGGTCCACATGAAGGACATTGGC
>DASSIU010000271.1:0-7231 GCA_035691585.1 Sphingomicrobium sp.
CGCGGAGATCAGCCACTGGCCCGAATATGAGTATGTGCTGGTCAATCGCGACATGGAGCAGTGCCTTGCGCAGGTGCAGGCCATCGTCGCGGCGGAGCGCCTGAAGCGCACCCGCCGGATCGGCCTCGTCACCTTCGTCCGCGACCTCATCGGACCGGCGCATTAACCTGCGTCATTGCGAGCGAAGCGAAGCAATCCAGCTGGATTGCCGCGTCGCCTTCGGCTCCTCGCAATGACGATCAGCTCTCAAGCAGTTCCAGAAACCGCGCGGCCGCCAGGAAGTCGCATCGGCGGGCCTCGAGCGCGGCTTCGGCGTCGTCGTCCGAACCCCATTGCTCCAGTTGCCAGCGCTCATCGATACTCACCGCGTCCCAGGCCTGTTCGGGCGTGATCGCTTTCTCCAGCACGGCCAGGGCCGCGACTAGCGACCCGCCGATGGTGATGAGCGGCGAGAGACCCGCGAGCTGAAAGGGTTTGAGCATTCCGAGCCTATGGCCGAGCTGCCTGACCGTTTCGGTCGGCTGTTTGACGTGCATCAGGCCCGAAGTGGTCACGAAGTCCACGTCGAACCGCCGGCGCGCCCAGGCGAGGAGGGCATCCCATTCCTCCTCCTGGCGCTTAACCAACCCACTCGGGCCTTCGGCGCGATAGCAGGCGAGGTCGGCCTCGGCGTAGGCGGCGAGCCCTTGCGCGAACGCCGTCTGCTCAGGCGCGACCCGGTCGATTGCGGCATTGGTGAGACCGGTGAGCGGCAGAGCACGCGGATCGATTGCCTCTCCCACGCTTCGCCACTCGTCGGCGATCGCATTCGCCAGCCCGCGCGTCGGAACGGTAAAGGGTGCACCCTTGGGCGTCCGGATTGGACGGTCGTCGAGGCTGACAGTCCAGCCCTCCCGATCAGGAGTGACCTCGACGTCTTTCCAGAATCGCTTCACGATTGTTGCCGGTCTCGCTCGTCCCAGGCCTTCTTGAGCATCCGCGGAGCAAAAACGGCGTCGATCACCGCCAGTATCGCGATAATTGCGCCGACCTGCGGCCAGCCGCCGGGGCGCAGCAGGTTGGTGAACATGACCGCGATCCCCAGCAGGAAAATCGCCAATCCGCCGAGCCGTACCAGCGAGTAAATCAGCAACCGCTGTCTCGCTACATTGTCATCCATCGACGTGACTCCCGATCAGGTCGAGGACGTCGAGAGGGCGACCAGCAACGGCAATTGCTCCGGCTTCGATCAACTCCTCCGCCTCGTGATACCCCCAGCCCGCACCGATTCCCGTTGCCCCGGCCGCCACCGCCATCGCCATGTCGAAGCTCGTATCACCGACGACGATGGTGCTCTGAGGCGCCGCGCCGGCGTCGGCGATCGCCTGCTCGGCCATCGACGGATGTGGCTTGGACGGATGCCGATCCGCGGTTTGCAGCGACACGAACCGCGCATGAAGGCCGTGCTGATCGAGGCAATGCCTGAGGCCCCTGTCCGACTTGCCTGTCGCGACGGCCAACAGCCAGCCGTCCGCCTCGAGCGCGTTAAGCAGCTCCAGAATACCGTCGAACAACGGCTCCTCGACCTGCCCCGCAGCGCGCAGGCTCATGAATGCGCGCTTGTAATCCTCGGCAAGGCGTAGATGCGTGTCGCGGGTCGCGTCCGGGAGCAAAGCGGCCATGGCTTCGGCAAGGCTGAGGCCGACGACCCGACGCGATAAACCCGGCGGTGGAACGGCAAAGCCGTTCTGCTCCATGCTCGCCTTGAGCGCGGCGTAGATGGTCGCGTCACTGTCGACGAGCGTGCCGTCGCAATCGAAGATCGCCAGCCGCTTCACCGCCGCTTCGCTTTGCCCTGCGACCCGCGAGCGCGCCGCTCGCCGCGGCGGCCCTGGCGCCGCGCCTTGGCTGCCGCGGCGACCTTGCGTGATGGCCCGACCGACTTCGGCTGCTCTGGTGGAAGCGCATCGTCGACGCTCGCGTCGAACCCCAATGTCGCGAGGCTTTCAGCAATGTGTGGAGGCAGTTCCGCGGTGACGTCGATCTTGCCGCCGCCGGGGGCGTCGATCCGGATCCGGCGCGCATGAAGGTGAAGCTTGCGGCTTATTCCACCGGTCAGAAACGCCTCCGCGCCGCCATATTTGGCGTCGCCCACGATTGGATGGCCGATTGACGCCATATGCGCCCGCAGCTGGTGGGTGCGCCCGGTCAAAGGTTGGAGCTCGACCCAAGCTGCGCGGTTGCCGGCGCGGTCGATGACTCGCCAACGCGTCCTGGCCGGGAGACCATTATCCCGATCCACGTGCATCTTCTCGCCGCCGGTCCCCGGCTGCTTCGCAAGCGGAGCATCGATCACCCCTTCGCCTCCGTCCGGCACCCCGATGACGATTGCCCAATAGACTTTGCGCGCCGTTCGACCCGAAAACGCCTTGGCGAAATGCCCGGCCGACCGCGCGCTCCGCGCGACCAGCAGCGCGCCGGACGTATCCTTGTCGAGGCGGTGCACGAGCTTCGGACGGCCCCTGTCGTCTGCAAGCCCGTCGAGCAGCCGGTCGAGATGCTGGTGGGTTTTGGTCCCGCCCTGCGTCGCGAGGCCCGGCGGCTTGTTAAGGACAAACGCGGCCGGGTCTTCGTAGATCACCATGTCGCGGACGAGTTGCTCCTCCTCCGGCATGAGTGGCTCACGCTGCCGTTGAGGGCGCGCGGTGCGCGACGGTGCGCTTTCGACTGAAGGAACAAGGATCTCCTGCCCCACCTCGACGCGGTCCCCCGGCGCCGCCCGCTGGCCGGCAAGCCGCAGTTGCCCCGTTCGCGACCAGCGCGAAACCAGGTTGAAGCTGACCTCCGGCATATTCCGCTTGAACCAGCGGTCCAGGCGGATTCCATCGTCGTCCTCGGAGACGGTAAAAGTGCGGGTGTCGGCCACGATGCGGCGCGCTTAGCGAATGCTAGCCGTCGCGTCCTCCCCAATAATCGAAGGCTCGGGATTGGACCTCGCGGATCAGCTTCATCGCCTTCGGACCTTCCCAAAGACCTGTGTAGCCATGCTTTTTGGCACCACCGACCCACCAGCCCTGCCCGGGCAAGCCGTCCGACTGGCGCACGACCAATACCGCGAGCTCCGGTTCGCCGCGAAGCTCCGCCTCGTCATCGACGTAGGCCAGCACCTTGCACAATTGGCGCATCTTTGGCCGCGAGAAATGATGGCCGAGCAGCCCTAGCACCTCAGCATAGCTGATCGCCTGGCCCGTCTGCGCGGAGGCGACCAGGATCGCCCGGACTTCAGCGGGATCGGCGAGCAATCCCGCTTCGCTCATTGCGGCTGTTGGGTGAAATCGACCGGAGTGAGCTCGAATACGTCGAGCTTGGAGGTGCTCTGCGGCCAGGGAATCACGAGCCGCCAGCGGAACGGCGCGATGCGCTCCAGGACGCCTGCCATGTTCCGCTTGGGATCGTCGCCATAAGCGAGCGGTTGATCCTCATTCCCGAGCGCAAGGCTGCCGAGAAAGATCAGCCGCTTGGGATCGTCGTCGGCCCACAGTCGTCCCGCCGGCCGCTGGCTCCCGGTCTGCTTGACGATCGTCAGCTGGCCGTCTTCGATCTCGACGTAGCAGAAGAACGGTTTGAAACTCTCGAATGATTTGCTCTTCGGAGTGGCGCTGCCGAGCTTGATTAGTCGGCAGTTGTAACTCCCCGGAGTCGGATCAGGCCGAGGCAAGCCGGATCTCGGCAATAGCAGCTTGCCCTCGCGCCGAACCTCGGCGGCATTGGTCTTGTTCGCCTCGTCGATGGCTTCCTGCCAGGCAAGCCCGAGCCGCGACAAGCGATCCTTGTCGTCGGCGGTGGCGAGAGCCTTCCAGACGTCGGACTTGGGCGGGGGGCCCACCTCGACGCTCGGGTGGACGCCCGGCGGCAGCACCGGCTTGGTGGCGCAGCCGGCCAGCGCCAGCAGTCCGGTGAAAGCGATGAGGATACCCGCTCGAATCACGACAATCCGGCCCTCCGCTCCGCACCGTTGACCCAAACTGGCAGTGCAGCTTCCCCGTTTCAACCAACGCACCGCTCACCATCTTCTTTCTTGCAGGCTTCACCGCCGCCAAGCCCCATGCAAGATGAACGCGAAACGAACGAGCGCCGGGTGCAGATTGATGCTACTGCTGTAGCCATGTTCAACCTCGCTTCGCTGATCGTCGGCTTCGTCGCGCTAGTCTGCGCCCTCGTCGCCTTCCTGCCCCTGCTCGGCTGGCTCAATTGGCTCATCATTCCGCTGGCGATCGTCGGCGCGGGCATCGGCCTGCTTTCACGCGGGACCGCCGGGCGGAACCTCAACCTTCTGGTGATCGTCATCGGCGTGGTGCGGCTGATGCTTGGAGGAGGGATTTTTTGACCCGCGATCCGCGCGTCGACGCCTACATCGCCAAGTCCCAGCCGTTCGCTCGGCCAATCCTGGAGAAGGTCCGCGCTCGCGTTCACGCTGTGCTGCCGGAAGTCGAAGAGACGATGAAATGGAGCATGCCGACCTACACGGTTGGCGGCAAGATCGTGCTGATCACCTCGGCATTCAAAGCCCATGCGGCGCTCAATTTCTGGCGTGGACAGGAGATCGGCGACGGCTCGCCCAAGGCCGGTGCAATGGGCCAGTTCGGACGGCTGACCTCGGTTGAGGACCTGCCCCCCGACACGGAACTCAACGCCCTGATCGGCGAGGCGGCAGCGCTTGCGAAGACGGCGCCGGCACCGCGCAAGACAAAGCACGAGCCCAAGCCCGCACCGGAAATGCACCCGGACTTCGCCTCGGCCCTGGCGAAGGCGGACAAGGCAAAATCGACGTTCGACAACTTTCCCCCGAGCTGTCGCCGCGAATATCTCGAATGGATCAGCGAGGCCAAGCGCGACGAAACGCGGAACAAGCGCATTGCGACGGCCGTCGAGTGGCTCGCCGAAGGCAAGCGCCGCAACTGGAAATACGAGAGCTGCTGAGCGCTATCGCGACATCCTGAGACCCGGACCGAAGCGCGTTTGCACCTCGCCCTCAACCGTGAACCCGCAGCTCTCGTAGAAACCCCGCGCAGCGGGATTGGCGATCACCGTCAGTGCGAGTCCCTTCCGACGTGCCTCATGCGCCGCGGCGTTAATCAGCGCCCGACCGACGCCGCCGCCCCAAAAATCAGGCTCGACGAACAGTCCGTCGAGCTCGCCACCGACCAGCGCCGCGAACCCCGCGATCTCGCCATGAAACTCGGCCACGATCACCTGCCCGTTGGCGATCTGCGCGGGCGGCAGATGGATAGCGTCGGGGTTGGCGAGCAGCTGCTCGCGGTAATCCGCAAGCTCCAGCGAAGCACGGCGCTGCAGCTTCTCCAGCTCCTCATGCTCCTCCGGCCGAGCGAGCCTAAGCGTCACCGCTTCAGCGCGCTCGGACATAGCTCCCCGGGGCGTCTTCGATGGCCTTCAGCTTGCCCTTGCCGGGAACGCGCGCTCCCGTCGCCTTGACCATCGCGGCGTCCTGCTCCTTCAGCCAGTCGAGCCAGTCCGGCCACCAGCTGCCCTTGTGCTCCTCCGCGCCTTCGACGAATTGCTCGAGCGTATCGGGGTCGCTGCTGCTCACCCAATATTGGTATTTCTGGGCCGCGGGCGGGTTCACGACACCCGCGATGTGGCCCGAGCCGGCGAGCACGAACCGCTTCGGCCCGGCGAAATGGTCCATGATCTTCCACACGCTCTCGGGCGGGGCGATATGGTCCTCGCGGCCAGCCTGGATGTAGCTCGGCGTCTCGATCTGGCCGATGTCGATGGGCGTGCCGGCGACACTGATCGCGCCGGCCAAGACCAGCTTGTTCCCCTTGTACAGCGTCTCGAGATAGTCGCGGTGCCAGCCCGCGGGGAGGTTGGTCGTGTCGCTGTTCCAGTGGAGTAGGTCGAACGGCGGCGGCTCCTCGCCCAGGAGGTAATTGTTGACGACATAATTCCAGATGAGGTCGCGGCCACGCAGCAGGTTGAAAGTCGCCGCCATGTAGCGGCCGTCGAGGTACCCCTTCTCTTTCGTCAGCTGCTCCAGCAAGGCCATCGTCTCGTCGCCGCTAAACAGCTTGAGGTCGCCGGCCTTTGAGAAGTCGACTTGAGCCGTGAGGAAGGTCGCACTCCTGACCTTCTTCGCCTGCTTGTTGGCGTGGAGGTAGCCGAGCGTCGCCGCAAGCGTCGTGCCGGCGACGCAATAACCGATCGCATGGACACCCTCGACTCCGAGCAGGTCGCGGACGGTATCGATCGCATCGACCTGGCCTTTCAGAACGTAATCGTCGAGGCTCGCATCGGCGATGGTCTCGTCGGCCGACTTCCAGCTGACCATGAACAGGCTGATGCCGTGGTCGACGCACCATTTGACGAAGCTCTTTTCGGGCGAGAGGTCGAGGATGTAGAAGCGATTGATCCACGGCGGGAAGATCACCACCGGAGTTTCCAGCACCTGATCGGTCGTCGGCGTGTACTGGATGAGCTGGTAGAGCGGGGTCTGCTTGACCACCTTTCCCGGCGTCGTTGCGAGATTGCGCCCAACCTCGAATACGCCAGGCTTGGTTTGGGTCACCTGCCCCGCCGCGATATCCTTCAGCATGTTGGCGAGACCCTTGAGCAAATTCTCGCCGCGGGTCTCGATCGTTCGCTTCAGCACCTGCGGGTTGGTCAGCGCGAAGTTCGATGGACTCATCGCGTCGACGAAGCTCTTAGTCGCGAAGCGAACCTTGTCGCGACTTGCTGCGTCCAGGCCCTCGATCTCATCAACCGTGCCGAGCAGCTGGTCGGACACCCGCAAGTAAGTCTGGCGGATGGTGTCGAAGATCGGGTTCTCGCTCCATTCGGGCGCGGCGAAGCGGCGATCCTTGCGGTCCTTCTCGTCAGGCGCCGGTGCGGCGGTGACGCCGCCCAGCATCTTGCCCCAGGTCTCGAGCCCCTTCGCCCAAACCTGGGCGCCGGCGGTCATCAGCGCCATCGGATCGCTTGCCGGCGGAGCCTCTCCAAAGCCGAAGGCCGACGGTGACCAGGACGGGAACGGCTGATCCTTCTTCAGGCTTTCCGACCAGAACTCCATCAGCATCTGCTGTGCGCGGCCCATCACCAGCGTCCAATGCTGCCAGTCCTCGAGCGTCGGGATCGCGCTCGCTGCTTTCGTCTCGTCCGCCATAAGTCCCTATTTAGTCGTCATTGCGACCCCGGCCAAATGAGCCGGGGGAAGCAATCCAGCTTTCTCGTGGAT
>DASSIU010000272.1:0-6776 GCA_035691585.1 Sphingomicrobium sp.
ATTTTCATTGGACCAAGAATAGCCAACGAAGCTGAACGATTACAGAATCCGCCGTTCGCTTCGACTCGAATTACTCACCTTCCAGCGGAAGCGTGTCTTCTTCGGCCGTCGGCGAGCCAAGCTTCTCGGCGATCCGTTCGACCTCTTCGTCGCTGGGCGCTTCGGCAAGCTCTTCACCGGGAGCGAGCGCATCGTCTGGAATTCCGGGGCCTGTGCCCGCGATCGTCTCGTTGATCGGCTCCTCATTTGGCCCGGTGCTGATTTTCTCACGATCTTGCGCGATCGCGCCCTCCTCGCGAGGCACAGCGAGCAGCATTGGGCGAATGTTCCTGGCTTTGTTGCGCCGTTAAGGTGGGCAGCCCATATACTCACCCATGACTCGCTATCTGCCTATTCTCCCCTTGCGGGACATCGTCGTTTTCCCGCACCGGATCGTGCCGCTGTTCGTCGGGCGTGAGAAGTCGGTTGCCGCGCTCGAGGCGGCGATGGCCGCCGACAAGGAACTGTTCCTGGTCGCCCAGCTCGATCCGGGCGAGGACGATCCTGATCGTGATGCGCTCTACGACCTGGGCGTGGTCGCCACCGCGATGCAGCTGCTGAAGTTGCCCGACGGCACGGTCCGCGTGCTGGTCGAGGGCGTCAAGCGGGCGCGTCTCGTCGATATGGTCGCCCGTGACGGCTACACGGCGGCCGAGATTGAGGAGATCGATGACGAAGGTGCCGGAGGCCCGGAAGCGCAGGCGTTGATGCGCTCGGTCATCGACCAGTTCGAAAATTACGCGAAACTCAACAAGCGCCTGCCGCCCGAGACGGGCATTCAGCTCGGCGAGATCGAAGACTCGTCGGCGCTCGCCGACGCGGTGGCCTCCAACTTGTCGATCAAGGTCGCCGACAAGCAGGCCCTGCTCGGCGAACTCAATGCCGCCCGCCGGCTTGAGATGGTGTTTGCCTTCATGGAGGGCGAGCTCGGCGTGCTTCAGGTCGAGAAGAAGATCCGCAGCCGCGTCAAGCGCCAGATGGAGAAGACGCAGCGCGAATATTATCTGAACGAGCAGCTGAAGGCGATCCAGCGCGAGCTCGGGAACGAGGGCGATGAAGGCGGCGACGAGCTTCAGGAGCTCGCCGAGAAAATCCGCAAGACGCGCCTTTCGAAGGAGGCGCGCAACAGGGCCAACGCCGAGCTGAAGAAGCTTCGGGCGATGGCACCGATGTCCGCCGAGGCGACCGTCGCGCGCAACTATCTCGACGTGCTCCTCGGTCTCCCATGGGGCAAAAAGTCCAAGCTCAAGAAGGACATTGCCGAGGCCCAGCGGGTGCTCGACGAGGACCATTATGGACTGGAGAAGGTCAAGGACCGCATCGTGGAGTATCTCGCGGTCCAGGCCCGAACCAACAAGCTGAAGGGGCCGATCCTCTGCCTGGTCGGGCCGCCCGGCGTCGGCAAGACTTCGCTCGGCCGCTCGATTGCCCGTGCCACCGGTCGCGAGTTCGTCCGCCAGTCACTGGGCGGCGTTCGCGACGAAGCCGAGATCCGCGGTCACCGTCGGACCTACATCGGGTCGCTCCCCGGCAAGATCATCTCGAACATCAAGAAAGCTGGGACGTCCAATCCATTGTTCCTGCTCGATGAGATCGACAAGCTCGGGCAGGACTTCCGCGGCGATCCGTCGTCAGCGCTGCTCGAGGTGCTCGACCCGGAGCAGAACAACAAGTTCCAGGACCATTATTTGGAGCTGGACTACGATCTTTCGGACGTCATGTTCGTGACGACGGCGAACTCGCTCGACATGCCGCAGCCGCTGATGGACCGAATGGAGATCATCCGGCTCGAAGGCTACACCGAGGACGAAAAGGTCCAGATTGCCAAGCAGCATCTGATCCCCAAGCAGATGGATGCGCACGGCCTCAAACCGGACGAGCTGTCCTATGGTGACGAAGCCCTTCGGGCGATGATCCGCCATTACACGCGCGAGGCCGGAGTCCGGACGCTCGAGCGCGAGCTGGCGAAGGTCGCGCGCAAGTCGCTCCGCCAGATCCTCGAGGGCAAGGCCCAACGGGTTGAGCTGACGCCCAACAATCTCGGCGAATTCCTCGGAGTCCGGAAATTCCGCTACGGAATGGGCGAGGAGGAAGACCAGATCGGTGCCGTAACCGGCCTCGCGTGGACCGAGGTCGGTGGCGAGCTCTTGACGATCGAGGCGGTCACTGTCCCGGGCAAAGGCCAGATCAAGACCACCGGCAAGCTCGGCGAGGTTATGCAGGAGTCGATCCAGGCGGCGATGAGCTTCGTGAAGGCGCGAGCGCCGGCCTACGGCGTGAAGCCGTCGATCTTCGCCCGCAAGGACATCCACGTCCACCTTCCCGAAGGAGCGGTGCCGAAGGATGGGCCCTCCGCGGGCATCGGTATGGTCACCGCGATGATTTCGACTCTTTCCGGCGTTGCCGTGCGGCGGGATATTGCGATGACCGGAGAGGTCACGTTGCGCGGGCGCGTGCTGCCGATTGGCGGGCTCAAGGAGAAGCTGCTCGCGGCGCTCCGGGGTGGAATCACGACGGTTCTCATCCCGGCCGAAAACGAGAAGGATCTCGTCGAGCTTCCTTCAACCGTGAAGGAAGCATTGGAGATCGTTCCGGTCGATCATGTCGACCAGGTGCTCGCGCGCGCCCTCGTCGCGCCGCTCGAGGCGATCGAGTGGACCGAGGACGACGAGCATGCGCCCGAGCCACCGGTACACACCCCGGGCGGTGCAGGGGAACCGGCGGTCCGGCACTAGCGCGTTCATTCGCGCGGAATGTCGCGCGGGTCCCGGACGATGCTCGTCACCATCCCGTAGTCGATCGCTTCCTGAGCGGTCAGCCAGTGGTTGCGATTGATGTCCCTGTTGATCCGCTCGACGGACTGACCCGTCTCCTCGGAAATGATCCGGACGAGGCGCTCGCGCATGCGCAGGATTTCCTTGGCCTCGATTTCGATGTCCGCCGCCATTCCGCGAGTGCCTCCGGCGGGCTGGTGGAGCAGAAAGCGGGTATTGGGCAGGCAGAAGCGCCTGTCCTTCGCACCGGCAAGAAAGATATGAGCGCCGGCGCTGGCGACCCAGCCGGTCCCGATCATGTTGATTTGAACGTCGTTGCCGATGAAGCGCACCATGTCGTGGATGGTGTCGCCGGATTCCACATGCCCGCCAGGCGAGTTGATGTAGATGTCGATTGGCGCATCCGCGTCGCGGTCCGCGAGTAGAAGGAGCCTCGAGCAGACGTCACGGGCGAGCCGGTCATGGATGTCGCCGAAGATCAGGACCTTGCGAGTCCTGAGCAGCTCGGTTTCAATCCGGCCGACAAAGTCTCCCGAGGTTCCCGGTTGCTGTTCAGGTGCGTCGTTGTGCATGGGCTATTCCTCGCGAAGAAGGCGGTCGAGTGAGGGACCCTTATAGGAATGATTTTCCGACTTCCCAGAAGTCCCGTGATGAAACGTCAGATAAGCGTATCAGCCACTGGACAGGGGCGCGGAGTCTTGCCTTAAAGGTCGATGGTTCGCGCATGCGAGTCTTGGCCGCCGGTGAGGGAGAGCTTGGGGCATGAACAAGCAGGAACTGATCGGGCACGTGGCCGATCGCTCGGGGCTCAGCCGCAATGACGCGATGCGTGCCGTCGAAACCATGCTGGAGGTGATTACCTCGACCCTGAAGCGCGGGGACGAGGTGCGTCTGGTCGGCTTTGGAAATTTCTCGGTCACTCGGCGAAAAGCGTCGACGGGGCGCAACCCGCGCACCGGCGAACCGATGCAGATCAAGGCCACGTCGCAGCCCAAGTTCCGACCAGGCAAGGTCCTTAAGGACGCAGTTCAGTAACCGAACTGGACAGGCGAGCCGGCGCGACTATATGCGCCGCTTTCCGCAATTCGGCGGGCGCGTAGCTCAGCGGTAGAGCACACCCTTCACACGGGTGGGGTCACAGGTTCAATCCCTGTCGCGCCCACCACGCACGGTTCTGGCGTGGCCGAATTAGATTTGCAGATAGGACGGCTGAAAACTCGCGACGCGACGCATTTCGGACCAGTCGGTGAACTCGATCTCGCGTCCATTGCGCTTGATCAGTCCTTGCCGCTCCATATCGGCAAGCACGCGATTGACGTTGACCGACGTCTGGCCGGTAATGTCGGCGATCTGCTGCTGAGTGAAGGGGTTCAGCATTCGCTGGTCATCGTCGACGCGCATTCTGACCGCCGTCTCGCACAGAAGATGCGCGACCCGGGCGGTGGAATCGCGGCGGCCGCAATTGACGAGCCATTCGTAGCCGATGTCTTCGTTGCGCTGCACGAGCCGCCAGAAGAAGCGCTGCATTTCAGGATGGGCGGCAACGATCGGGTCGAAATCCTTTGCCTTCCCGACCATTACCTCGCTTCGAACGATCGCCTGGATTCCGTATTGCGCGGTCCCGTCGCGGGGCAGGATTCCCTCACCGGGAAAGCGAAGCGCGACGATCTGACGGCGGCCAGCGGAGTCGGTTTTGAACTTCGAGAGAATGCCCGAACGGACGAAGATGACTTCGTCACGCGCCGAACCCGGTTCCCGGAAAGGCCGCCTGGCTTCGACCTGAACGACGCGGTGCGGCATTCGATCGAGCAGCTCGGCGAGACGCGGCTCAAGGCCCGCCGAGACCAACGTCTCGCGCAAAGCCACGGGTTCCGAGGTCGACCTTGCTCGCCGACTCGCCATGTGCCTCTCCCCAGAGGGGACGATGCGCCTGCGAAGCGGCCCACGCAAGGACATTTATCATACGTTATAACTCACGCAGTTAGCGAAAGTTTGATGAATGCTCCGAGCCCCGGGGCTCGCTTGCGTTCGCGCTCGGGCGACCCTAAGTGGCGCCGGCGCCAGAGGAACTCGTTGGAAAGAGCGGGATTTGAAGGCGTTCCCGTGGCGATCGTAGCTCAGCTGGTTAGAGCATCGGTTTGTGGTACCGAGGGTCGGGGGTTCAAGTCCCCTCGATCGCCCCATTTATTCGTTGCAACCGGACATTTTGAGAAACGATGACCACGCCTTGGGGCTTGCCCGACTTCGACGCGCATGAGGAAGTTCATTTCGTCACCGACGAGAAGTGCGGGCTGAAGGCGATTATCGCCGTTCATTCCACGCATCTCGGCCCCGCAGCGGGCGGTGCTCGCTTCTGGCATTATGCCAAGGACGATGACGCGCTGACGGACGCCCTGCGCCTCTCGCGGGGAATGAGTTACAAGAACGCGATGGCCGGCCTTCCGCTCGGCGGCGGAAAGTCGGTTCTTCTCGCCCCGCAGGACCGGGCCAAGAGTCCCGACATGCTGCACGCCTTCGGCAAGGCCGTGGACGGCCTCGGTGGCCGATACATCACGGCCGAAGACGTCGGCATCAATGTCGCCGACATGATCGAAGTCGCGCGCTCGACCAAATATGTCGCGGGCCTTCCGAACAGCGGGGGCGACGTCGGCGGCGATCCAGGTCCGCACACCTCGCTCGGCGTGTTCCTCGGCATCAAGGCTGCGGTCAAGCGAGCGCTCGGCAAGGACAACCTCTCCGGACTGCATATTGCGATGCAGGGCGCGGGAAGCGTCGCAACAGGCGTCGCGCTGCATGCCTGCGCGGAAGGCGCGAAGCTCAGCATCGCCGACGTCGACCAGGCGAAAGCGCAGAAGCTGGCGGATGCGACCAACGGGAAGGTGGTCTCCACCGATGAGATCCTCCGGCTCGAAGCCGATGTCGTCAGCCCCAATGCGCTCGGTGCGATCCTGACCGAGCAGTCGATTGCTGCGTTGAAAACGCCGATCGTCGCGGGCGGCGCGAACAACCAGCTCGCTACTCCCGAGGATGGCCAACGGGTGGCTGCTCGTGGAATCCTCTACGCGCCCGATTACGTCATCAACGCCGGCGGGATCATCAACGTCTGCACCGAATATCTCGGCGATGGCGACGCGAGCCTCGTCCGCCAGCGCATCGAGGGCATCCCCGTTCGACTTGAACAGATCTGGAGCGAGAGCGCGCAAAGCGGTCGCGATCCCGCCGCCGTTGCCGACGCCATGGCGCAAAGGCTGATCGGAAGGGCATAAGCGCCAGACGATGCACGCGCTCGCCAATCCGGCGCGGTTCCTGCGCTTTGCACGCCCGGCGACGGCCTGGCTGCTGCTGGTCGGACTTGCGCTGGCGATTGCCGGAATGGCGGCGGGGCTGACATTGACGCCGCCGGACTATCTCCAGGGGGATACGGTCCGGATCATGTACATCCACGTTCCCTCGGCATGGCTCGGAATGGCGGGATGGGGCGGGATTGCCGCAGCATCGATCAGCCAGCTTGTCTGGCGGCATCCGCTGGCGGCGGTTGCCGGCCGCTCGGTTGCGCCCGCGGGAGCGACCTTCGCCGCAATTTGCCTGATCACCGGTTCGATCTGGGGCCGCCCGACCTGGGGAACCTGGTGGGAGTGGGACGGCCGCCTGACTTCAATGCTCGTGCTGTTCTTCCTCTATCTCGGCTACATCGCGCTTGCCTCGGCTGAGCGAGAGCGCGGTGGGGAGGGGCGCATCACGGCGATCTACGGCCTCGTCGGCGCAGTCAACTTGCCGATCATCCATTATTCGGTCCTGTGGTGGCGGACCCTGCACCAGGGCGAAAGCATCGGCCTTACGGGCTCGAGCATCGATCGTTCAATCCTGTGGCCGCTCCCCCTGACGGTCATCGGCTTTACTTGCCTGTTCGGGGCCGCGACGCTGATGCGGATGCGCGCAGAGCTCGCCGAGGCCAAGGTTGTG
>DASSIU010000273.1:0-5334 GCA_035691585.1 Sphingomicrobium sp.
GATCGACCGCTATTATGCCGGCGATCCCAACGACCCCCAGACCCACTTCGAGCCGGTGCCGTGCATGCATTGCGAACAGGCGCCGTGCGAAATGGGTTGTCCGGTGCACGCCACGGTTCACAGCCCCGAGGGACTGAACCTGATGGTCTATAACCGTTGCATCGGGACTCGGACCTGCTCGAGCTACTGCCCCTACAAGGTCCGGCGGTTCAACTGGTTCGACTACACGACCGATGCACCGAGCCCAACCGAAGCTCAGCGCAACCCCGACGTGACGGTACGCGGGCGGGGGGTGATGGAGAAATGCACCTACTGCATCCAGCGGATCGAGGCGGCGACGGTCGCGGCCGATATCGAGAACCGAGCGGTACGAGAGGGCGAGGTGACGACCGCCTGCCAGCAGGCGTGTCCTGCCAAGGCGATCACCTTCGGCAACCTCGCCGATCCCGACAGCGAAGCAGCGAAGCAGCGCAACAGCCCGCGCAACTACGCGTTGCTGGCGGAGCAGGGAACCCGGCCGCGCACCACTTATCTCGCGCGCGTTTCGGTGGAGGGCGAGGATGGCGAGTAAGACGCCGGCACTCCCACTGAACGAGACCTATCGCGACATCACGCGCGAGGTCGCGCGCGTCCCGCTGCAAATGCCAGCCCGGATCCCGTGGCTGATCGCGCTGATCCTGAGCCTCGCGCTCCTTTCGCTGTTCCTCGCTTCGATCACCTGGCTGTTCGCTTGCGGGGTGGGCATCTGGGGGCTCAACATCCCGGTCAACTGGGCCTTCGCGATCCACCTTTACGTGTGGTGGCTGGGGCTGGGGCATGCCGGCACGCTCATCTCGGCGATGCTGCTGCTCATGGGCCAGGACTGGCGCAACAGCCTCAACCGGTTTGCCGAAGCGATGACCGTCTGCGCGGTGATCTGCGCCGGAATGGAACCGATCATCCATCTCGGTCGACCGTGGTTCCTCTACTGGATGTTCCCATACCCGGCGACGATGGGCGTGTGGCCTCAATTCCGAAGTCCGCTCGAATGGGACATCTGGGCGGTCCTCACCTACCTCACAGTATCGATCATCTTCTGGTACATCGGGCTGGTCCCCGACCTCGCCACCGTGCGCGATCGCGCAAAGAAGCGCGGCTGGCAGGTCTTCTTCGGCATCTTCGCGCTCGGCTGGCGCGGCTCTGCCCGGCACTGGGCCGTGTGGCAGAAAACCTATCGGACAATCGCGGCGATCGCCGTTCCGCTGGTCGTCTCGGTGCACAGCGAGGTCTCGCTGCTGTTTGCCTCCGGGCAAATCCCCGGTTGGCACTCGACTATTTTCCCGCCGTATTTCGTGCTCGGCGCCGCCTACTCCGGTTTCGCGATGGTGGCGATGATCGCGGTGGTGATGCGCCACACGTTCAAGCTCGGCCACATCGTCACCGAACGTCATCTCGACGTGCTTGCCAAGGTGGTCCTCGCGATGGGCTTGATGACCGCCTACGGCTACGTGTTCGAGGTCTTCGACGGCTATTATTCCGGCGACGTCCACGAGATCGCGACGATTCACGACCGCTTCTTCGGGATATACGCGTGGAGCTTCTGGGGCGCGGTCTTCTTCAACTTCGTACCGCTTGAGCTGCTGTGGTTCCGCACGGTGCGGCGCAGCCCTGTGCTGCTGTTCCTGATCAGCACCTCGTCCGTCGTCGGCATGTGGCTGGAGCGGTACATGATCCTCGTCACCAGCCTCTACAAGGACTTCCTGCCGTCCTCGTTCGGCCATTATACGCCGACCTTCTGGGACTGGAGCACCTACATCGGGATGCTCGGGCTGTTCATGACGCCGTTCCTGCTGTTCGTGCGGTTCCTGCCGTCGATCTCGATCTTCGAGGACAAGGAAGTGCTCGCCCGGGAGAAGGAGGCGGCCGCGCATGGCTGACCAAATCCTCGGCTTCCTCGGCGAGTTCGGCACCCCCGAAGCGCTGCTCGACGCGGCGAAGCGCGCCCGGGCGGACGGCTTCCGCAAGATCGACGCCTTCAGCCCGTTCCCCGTCGAGGGCATGGATGATGTGCTCTCGCTCAAAGACGATCACCGGATCGGCTGGATCACCATCGCCGGGGGGTTGTTCGGAATCCTCGGGATGCTGGCAATCCAGCTGTTCGTGAACGTCGACTATCCGATCGAGGTCGGGGGCCGACCGCTGTTCGCGTGGCCAGCCTTCGCGGTGGTGGATTTCGAGCTGATGATCCTCTGCGCCGTGCTGTTCGCGGTGATCGGGATGTTCGTGATCATCGGTCTTCCAAAGCTCTATCATCCGCTGTTCGGAACGGCGCGTTTCGGCCTCGCCTCGGAGGACCGCTTCTTCCTCTACATCGACGCGACCGACCCCAAGTTCGACGACCAGGACACCCGGCGCTTCCTCGGAAGCCTCGGCGCCTGGACCGTCGAGCCGGTGCGGCCATGAGAAGGGTGCTGCTCATGGCCGCGCTGGCATTGGCAGGCTGTCACCAGAATCTGACGATGAGCGACCAGAAGAAGCTTGCCGAATGGGAGCGCTCCAGCGTGTTCCGGAACGGCAAGGTGCTCCAGGTCCCGCCGGAAGGCAGCATTTCGCGCGAGCAGGATGTCCGCAACGTGCTGACCGAGAAGCCGCCGATGACGCTGGCGCTGGTGCAACGGGGGCGCGAGCGGTTCAATATCTTCTGCTCGGAATGCCACGGCTATGGCGGCGATGCTGACGGGATGGTCGTTCAGCGCGGCTTCCCCAAACCGCCGAGCTTCCACGAGGCGCGGCTGGTCGCGGCGCCTGACGAGCATTTCGTCGACGTCATCACCCATGGTTACGGCGTCATGTACTCCTACGCCGATCGGGTGCCGCCGGCGGATCGGTGGGCGATCGCTGCCTACATCCGGGCACTCCAACGGATGAAGCCGCCGATCCAGGCCGAGCCGCAGTTCAAGGGGCCGGAACGATGAGCCGCGACAAAGCGCTCATCGTTGGCATTGTGGGTCTTCTTGGCTGCATCGTCGGGCTCTTCCTGGCACCGCGCGAGACACTGGTGGCGTGGCTGGTGTGCTGGCTCGGCTGGGGCTCGATTCCGATCGGCGCGCTCGCGCTACTGATGCTCGTCGCCCTGATTCCAGGCACCTGGCGCCAGCTCTATGAGCTGCCCCTGCGGCTCGGAGCAACGCTGATGCCGCTGTTGGTGATCGGCGCCATTCCGCTGCTGATCGGGATCGACCTGATTTACCCCTGGACAGCCGCCGGGGCGACCGCCGGATATGCGGCGTTCAAGGCGGCTTGGCTGTCGATCGGGTTCTTCATCATCAGGACGATTGTTTACCTGCTCGTTCTTAGTGCTCTCGCGTGGGCGCTCCTTTCGTCCGAGCCGCGCCACCGGGGGGCCATCGCTGCGGGAGGAGTCATCCTCTACGGAATTATCGGCTCTCTGATCGGAATCGATTTCGGTGAAACAACCGAACCGAATTTCCACTCCTCGATCTATGGTCTGCTGGCCCTGACGAACCAGTGGCTGGCCGGCATCTCATTCGCGATCCTGCTCGGGCTTTGGACGCACCATGGCGAGGCCCCGCGCGCCGCGGCGGGAGTGCTCGTCACCGCAATCCTGATGTGGGGCTACATGCACGCGATGCAGTACATCGTGATCTGGGCCGGCGACATCCCCAAGGAAGCGCACTGGTATCTCGAGCGTGGACGGCACGGATGGGGGGCGCTCGCGTGGGTCGTTTACGGCTTTCAGGGTCTCGTTTCCTTCTGCGCGCTGCTGTCGCCGGCGATCCGCCGAAGCCGCGAGGCGATGATGGCTCTCGCGACCCTGACGTTGCTGATGCGCGTCGCTGAGAATGCGTGGCTGGTGCTCCCGGGCATGGCGGGACTGGATTGGGGCGTCGCGCCGCTGATGCTCATGGTCTCGCTGGCGATGCTCGGTTTCGGCTGGGTCGGCGCGCGAATGATGCTCAGGAGGGAAACAACGGCGAGCGGGCGGGTTCATCGGACGAGGAGTGCGTAGAATGGCTGAAGCCGAACCCAAAACCGTGGTCGTCACCGGAGGAAGCGCTGGCATCGGGCGTGCCACCGTTCGCGAATTCGCCCGGCATGGCTGCAACGTCGCGATCCTGGCGCGGGGTCAGGACGGGCTGGACGCGGCTAGGGACGACGTCGAAGAGCTGGGCGGCAGGGCCCTCGCGATTTCGACCGACGTCGCCGACTGGATGGCCGTCGAGGCGGCCGCCGACCAGGTCGAACGCGAGCTCGGGCCGATCGACATCTGGGTCAACAACGCCTTCGCCGGAATTTTCTCGCGGTTCGTGGACGTGACGCCGGAAGAGTATGAGCGCGTTACACAGGTGACCTATTTGGGCCAGGTCAACGGCACTCGTGCGGCGCTGAAGCGGATGCTGCCGCGTGATCGGGGCAAGATCGTGCTGGTCGGTTCGGCGCTGGCCTATCGCGGCATTCCTCTTCAGTCCGCCTATTGCGGCGCCAAGCACGCGATCCAGGGCTTCCTCGACTCGCTTCGCTGCGAACTGCTCCACGACAAGTCGAACGTGACCATCACCATGGTGCAGATGCCCGGCGTCAACACGCCGCAGTTCGACTGGATTCGGGCCAAGCTTCCGGGCCAGCCGCGGCCGGTCGGCAGGGTCTATCAACCGGAGGTCGCCGCGCGCGCCATCTACGCCGCCGCGCATGACAACCGGAAGGAGATGCTGGTCGGCCTTCCGACGGTCGAGGCAGTATGGGGGAACAAGGTCGCGTCCAGCCTTCTCGATGATTACCTCGCGGAAACGGGGTTCAAGAGTCAGCAGCGGCCCGAGCGGGTCAGTCCCGATCGCAAGGACAATCTGTTCGAGCCGGTCGCCGGCGACCACGGCGCCCGTGGCAGCTTCGATTCCGAAGCGGTCGACAGCAGCGCGGAGCTGTGGATGACCGAACGCAAGAAGCAGATCGGACTGGCGGCGCTCGGGGCGGCCGCGGTCGCCGGAGCCGGGTTCATGCTCGCCGGCAGATCGACGGGGAAGAAAAGGCAGGCGGGCCGGGGCAGCGCGAAGGTCCGGAGCTGAGCCTTGCTTGCACCCAGACAGCCCGAGCCTTCGCACCGCCCGTTGCTCGCAGTCGCGGCAGCGACGGTCGCGACCGCTGCCGGAGTCGGCTGGCTGCTTTAGCGTGCCTGGAGACCGAAGGGAGATAGAAACCGGCGCGCAGCCCAGGCGCTGGGAGCGGGTGCGGCGATTCTATGCGTCAGTGTCGCTTTGGACAGCGCGATCGAGCATTACCGCGGCCAGTTCAAGGATCGGGCAATGTTCGTTGGCCCGACGATGGCGCTGCTCGGGC
>DASSIU010000274.1:0-5299 GCA_035691585.1 Sphingomicrobium sp.
TCTGACGTCGGCCGCCTGAGACGCGAGGACGGATCGAAGCCGCTGGTCGCGCTTGCCGGCTGCGTTGCGCAGGCCGAAGGGGCGGAAGCGAAGCGCCGCTCGCGTCTGATCGACATCGTCGTCGGGCCCCAGGCTTATCACCGGCTGCCGGACATGGTCGCGGAGGCGGTGCGCGGCGCCCGCCCCGTCGACACGGACATGCCGGCGATCAGCAAGTTCGACGCATTCGCGGCGAGGCGCCGCGCCAACCCGAGTGCGTTCCTGACCGTGCAGGAAGGCTGCGACAAATTCTGCACCTATTGCGTCGTGCCCTACACCCGCGGAGCCGAGATCTCGCGGCCCTGGAACGACATCGTCGCCGAGGCGCGGCAGCTCGTTGAGGCGGGGGCCCGGGAAATCGTGCTGCTCGGCCAGAATGTGAATGCATGGACCGATGAAAAGCGCGGCCTCGCGGAGCTAATTCGATCGCTGGCGACAATCGATGGCCTCGAGCGGATCCGCTACACGACCAGCCATCCCGCTGACATGACCGACGAGTTGATCGCTGCCCATGGCGAGGTCGAGAAGTTGATGGCTTTCCTGCACCTCCCCGTACAGTCCGGGAGCAACCGCATTCTCAAGGCGATGAACCGCAGTCACACCGCCGAAAGCTATCTCGCGACTCTCGAAAAGATGCGCGCGGCCCGCCCAGACATCGCGCTTAGCGGCGACTTCATCGTCGGCTTCCCGGGAGAGACGGAAGAGGACTTTGAGGCGACTCTGCGGATCGTGGATGAGGTGGGATACGCCTCGGCCTATTCGTTCAAATACTCGGCCCGACCGGGAACGCCCGCCGCAGCGATGGAGGACCAGATTCCGCGCGACATCATGGACGACCGGCTGCAACGGTTGCAGGCCAGGATCAACGAGCACCAGTTCGCCTTCAACCGGTCCAAGATTGGCCTGGAGACCCACGTGCTGATCGAGCGCAAGGGGAAGCGCGAGGGCCAGATGATCGGGCGCTCGCCATGGCTCCAATCGGTGCACGTCGAAACGGCGGCACAGCCGGGCGAACTTCTCGAGGTTACGCTCGTCGCCGCCGGTCCGAACAGCATGACCGGCGCGGGACGTCAAAAGGTCGCGGCCTGATGGCCCGTCGCGACTTCGCCGCCGTTCCGGCCAACGAACAAGGGCGCGCTCGGCTCGAGCTGGAGTTCGACCAGCCCTACCTGCTTGGGCCGCTGTTCGGCGATTACGATCGGCACCTGATCACCATCGAGAACCGGCTCGGAGTGCACATCGCCGCGCGTGGCAACAAGGTGCAGATCGAGGGCGAGCCCGACGCCGCGTCGCGCGCCCGGGAGGTGTTGATCGGCCTCTACAACCGGCTCGACCAAGGTCACGACGTCGATGCGGAGGCAGTCGAGGCGGTGCTGGGAATGGCGGCGCAGCCCAGCCTCGACGGAATCATTTCGGACGAGGTCGCCAGTCCGCCGCGCGTGATGATCCGAACGCGCAAGAAGACCATCGTCCCGCGCTCGCCAGTGCAGACAATCTACATGGAGGCCCTCGGCCGCGACGAAATGATCTTCGCGCTTGGGCCGGCCGGTACCGGCAAGACCTATCTCGCGGTCGCGCAGGCCGTGTCGCAGCTGATTACCGGGAGCGTTGACCGCCTGATCCTTTCCCGCCCAGCTGTCGAGGCGGGCGAGCGCCTGGGATTCCTTCCGGGCGACATGAAGGAGAAGGTCGACCCCTACCTGCGCCCGCTCTACGACGCGCTCTACGACATGCTTCCGACCGAGCAGGTCGAACGCCGAATCGCGTCGGGCGAAATCGAGATCGCTCCCCTCGCCTTCATGCGCGGCAGGACGCTCAACGACGCCTTCATCATCCTCGACGAGGCGCAGAACACGACGCCGCTGCAAATGAAGATGTTCCTCACGCGCTTCGGAATGCGCAGCCGAATGGTGATCTGCGGCGATCCGCACCAGGTCGACTTGCCCGACCCATCCAAATCAGGGCTCGCCGACGCGGTTGGCAAGCTCGAGCGGGTGAAAGGGATCGCCACTGTCCGATTCACCGCCGCCGACGTCGTGCGCCACCCGCTGGTTGGTCGCATCGTCGAGGCCTATGAAGGACCCAGGGGATGAGACGCCGGTGATGCTGGAGATCGCGGTCGAAGCCGACGAGGAATGGGACAGTAGCCGCTGCTGGGATGATATTGTCCGGAACGCCGCCGAGGCGGCGATCGCCGAGAGCGCCTTTCCGCAACTTGCGATTAGCGGGCGTCCGATCGAGCTTTCGGTGCGGCTGACCGGTAATGGGAAAGTCCGCGAGCTGAACGCCGAGTGGCGCGGCAAGGACAAGCCGACCAATGTCCTGTCCTTCCCTCTGGCCAGTGAGCTCGAATTCCGTGCAACAAATGTTGCTGGACCAGAACTGTTGCTGGGCGACATCGTCCTCGCGCACGGCGTCTGCTCAGACGAGGCGGCGGAAAAAGGCGTGTCTTTCGAAGAGCATGCGACGCACTTGCTCATTCACGGGACGCTTCACCTGCTCGGCTACGATCACCATGACGAGGGGCAAGCCGCCGACATGGAGGCGCGCGAGGTCAGGGCGCTCAATCGGCTCGGCATCGCCAATCCCTACGAGGAGGCCGCCTGATGGCCACTCGCCAGGACGAGGGCGGCTCGCGCCTGTGGCGCGGCATGCGCCACTTGATCTTCGGCGAAGACACCGAACCCACGCTGCGAGCGGAGATCGAGGAGGCAATCGACGAGGCCGAGGAATCGGGGCCCATCGCGGGTGACCTGTCGCCGACCGAGCGGCAGATGCTTCGCAACCTGCTCCACTTCGGCGAGCAGACCGCAGGCGAGATCGCAGTCACTCGTGGCGATATCATGGCCGTTCCCAGCGACATCAGCTTCGACGACTTGGTCCGGGCCTTCGCGGACGCGGGCCACAGCCGGCTCCCCGTCTACGGCGAAAGCCTCGATGAAGTGATCGGCATGGTCCACATCAAGGACGTGTTCATGGCCCGGGTGGACCCGTCGCGCGACCGCTCCCTGAACGCATTGATGCGCGAGCCGCTGTTCATTCCCGAATCGATGGGCGTGATCGAGCTGCTCGCTAGAATGCGCAGCCAGCGTATCCACCTCGCCATCGTCGTCGATGAATTCGGCGGCACCGAGGGTCTCGTGACTATAGAGGACGTGGTCGAGGAGATTGTCGGCGAAATCGAGGACGAGCATGACGAGGCCCAGCTCGGGATGCTGACCATGCTCGACGAGGGTTTGTGGGAGGCCGACGCCCGTCTCGAGCTGGAAGAGCTCGCGGAGGCGGTCGACGCGCGACTCTCATCCGACCAGGACGAGGTGGATACGCTCGGTGGGCTCGTGTTCCTGCTCGCGGGTCATATTCCGCAGAAGGGCGAATGCGTGACTCACCCGTCGGGATGGAAGCTTGAGGCGGTCGACTCCGACCCGCGCAAGATCATCCGGGTCCGGCTCCACGCGCCGGACGTTCGGTCGGCTCAGGGCGACTAGTCCTTCGCGAACAGCTTCGCGGGGTTGGCCATTGCCTTGAATTCGAGCGCATTGCCGGAGGGATCGAGCAGGAACATCGTCGCCTGCTCGCCCGGCTGCCCTTCGAAGCGAATGGTGGGGGCGATCACGAACTCGACGTTGGCGCGCCGCAGCCGCTCGGCGAGCGCCTTCCACTCGGCCATTGGCAGCACCAGCCCAAAATGCGGGACCGGCACGTCCTCGCCATCGACCGGATTGGTGGAGCGTCTCCGCACCTGCTCCGGTGCCAGATGAGCGACGATCTGATGCCCGTGAAGGTCGAAATCGACCCATTCCTTTGCGCTTCGCCCCTCGGCACAGCCGAGCAGCTCGCCGTAGAATCCACGCGCGGCGGCAAGATCGTCGACGGGAAAGGCGAGGTGGAATGGTGGAAGGCTCATGCCCGGGCCATGTCATTGCGAGCGCAGCGACGCAATCCAGCGCTTTTGCAGATTGCTTCGTCGAGTGTCGTGCTCGGCAAGCTCCCAGCTTGCCTCCGCGCGCCACTCCTCGCAATGACAACAACCAATGCTGTACGTCCTCTACGCTTTCCTGACCGGCGCCTGCTCGGCCTTCGCGTTCGAGCCGATGGGCCTGTGGCCGCTACTGCCAGTGGCATTCGGATTGCTGTGCGAGTTTCTGTGGAAGTCGAAGAGCATCTGGCGCGCTTTATTCACCGGCTGGGCCTTCGGTCTCGGCCAGTTCGTGATCGGGCTCAACTGGATCGCGACGGCCTTCACCTACCAATCCAACATGCCGGCGTGGCTCGGCTGGGTCGCGGTCGTCCTGTTGTCGCTCTACCTCGCGGTTTACCCGGCGATGGCGGCGGGCGTCGCATGGCGCTTCGGCCGCAACGACCGGGTCGTGCTGGTCGTCGTGCTCGGCGGCGCGTGGGCGATTTGCGAATGGCTCCGAGGCACGATGTTCACCGGCTTTCCGTGGAACCCGGCAGCGGTCGTGCTGGTACCCACGCCGCTGATCAAGATCGGTTCGCTTATCGGAACTTACGGGCTGTCGGGCCTGGTGGTACTGCTGGGCGGCGCGATCTGGCTCGAATATTACCGCAAATGGCTGCCGTTGGTGGTGATCGTTGGGGTCACCGCGCTGATGTGGATCCTTCCTTCCTCGCCGGTCCCGCCCGATCCGCTCGCACTCCTGAACGTTCGCGTCGTTCAGCCGAACATCGGGCAGGAGGACAAGTGGCGCCCCGGTTTCGACGAGGAGTCCGCGCGCCGACTTGCGGCGCTCTCAGGCCCCGGCACTGGCGACCCTCGCCTCCTCTTGTGGCCCGAGGCCGCGGTTACCGAGCCGCTCCAGGACGCTCGAGGCTACGGGCAGGCACCGGCTGCCTTTGAACGTACACGCGCTTCCTCTCTGCTGGGGCCGAACGACCGCCTGCTGACCGGCGGAATCGCCATCCTGTCAAACGACGGGGTGCACATCTCGGGCGCAGAGAACAGCGTCTTCGTCCTCGCGCCGGGCGGGCAGATCATGGCCCGTTACGACAAGGCGCACCTCGTTCCCTACGGCGAGTATCTGCCGATGCGGCCACTCCTGTCAGCAATCGGCCTCTCGCGCCTTGCGCCCGGCGACCTCGATTTTAACCCAGGTCCCGGGCCTCGCACCGTCAATCTGGGCGGCCAGTGGGGCAAGGTCGGCTTCGATCTCTGTTACGAAATCATCTTCTCGGGTGAGGTGGTCGACGAGAAGAACCGCCCGGGTTTCATCTTCAACCCGTCGAACGACGCCTGGTT
>DASSIU010000275.1:0-2489 GCA_035691585.1 Sphingomicrobium sp.
GACCTGAGGGAGACGCTGGCGCGCCTGGTCTCGTACCTGACACCGGGGGCCAAAGAGGCCGCCTGATGGCCGATTTCGCGCGCTCGACGCATGCGGGCGTCCAGTCGCAGCTTGACCGTCTGTCCAAGCTTTCGCCTGCGGGTGACCGCCTCGGGCTCGAGCGAATCGGCGTCGTTCTCGATCGTCTCGGTCGACCGCAGGACGAGCTTCCGCCGGTGATCCACGTCGCCGGGACGAATGGGAAAGGTTCAACGGTCGCGTTCCTGCGCACGGGCCTGGAAGCGAGCGGCCATTCGGTCCACGCCTTCACCAGCCCGCACCTGGTTCGCTTCAATGAACGCATCCGGGTTGCCGGGCGGCTGATCGATGACGAGACGCTCGCCGGGCTGCTCGCCGACGTCCTCGACGCGGGCAAAGGAGTGGAACCGAGCTTCTTCGAAGTGGCCACGGCCGCGGCCATTCTCGCCTTCGCCCGAACTCCAGCGGATGCCTGCATTCTTGAGGTCGGCCTCGGCGGGCGGCTCGACGCAACCAACATCGTCGAGCGGCCGCTGATCACCGGCATCGCCAACCTGGCGCTCGATCACCAGCAGTTCCTCGGGTCAGGCCTGACCGACATCGCGGCCGAAAAGGCGGCGATCGCGAAGCGGGGCGTATCGATGGTCACGCAACTCTATCCGCCGGCGATCGCCGGCCGCGTCGCCAAGGTCGCTCACGACGCGGGCGCAAGCGTTCTCGCGCGCGGCCGCGCCTGGGACGCGATCGTCCGGCACGGCCGCCTCCATTATCGCGACGAGCAAGGTGAATTGCGCTTGCCGCTTCCCAGGCTGTCCGGCCGCCACCAGGCGATGAATGCGGGGCTCGCCGTCGCCATGCTTCGCCACCAGGACCGGTTCCGAATCCCCGCCTCAGCCCTCAGCGCCGCAATGGGATGGGCGGACTGGCCCGCGCGTCTCCAGCATCTTTCGCCCGGCCCTCTCGTCCGCCAGCGCGACGTCTGGCTCGACGGCGGGCACAATCCCTCGGCCGCCCGCCAGATTGCCAACCACGCCAAGCATCATTTCGCCGATGGCAAGCCGCTACACCTCGTCTTTGCCAGCCTGGCGACGAAGGACCCGGGCGGGATGCTCGAACCATTCAGGGGCGTGGCGACGCACGTCCATACTGTTCCAATTCCGGATCACAGCTGCTTTTCGCCAGACGATCTCGCCGAAATTGCCGCCGAATTGGGCTTCACGACCGACATACATGAGGATGTCGAGCAGGCGCTCTCGTCCGCTCCGGCCGATGCCAGGGTGCTCATCTTCGGCTCGCTCTATCTCGCCGGTGCGGTACTCGCCGCCAACGACCAGGTACCGACCTAGGCTCGTGCCGGCTGTTCCACTTTAGGCGCGGTTCCTGCTTCAGCCCGGCGCCCTTCGGCGGCGACGCGCATCCATTCGAGGATGACGAACAGCACTGCGAACGCGCCGGCCGCCGCGGTCCAGCGGAAGACGGTTGCATAGCCATATTTGTCGAATGCCTCACCCGCGATTCCGCGCCCAAGCGAGCCGATGAGGAAGGTGAGGGAGGAGAGCAGCGCATACTGAACCGCGGTGAAGCGACGGCTGACGATTCCGGAAATGTACGCGACAAAGGCGGCGCCGGCGATGCCGGTGGAGACATTCTCCATCGAGATGGCGAGAAGTAGGCGGACCATCCGCTCGTCCGATCCAAACAGGCCAGCAAGCACGTCCAAACGCAGCAAGTGGGCAACCACGTCGATATGCGGACCGCCCTCCGCTAGATCAGCGTAAACGAAATTGCCGAGCACCGGCAGAATCGCGCCGATCAGGATCGTGGGCAGGCGACCGATCTTCATGAAGAGATAGCCGCCGATCGAGATCCCGACCATTGTCATGATGATCCCGAATACCTTCGAGGCGAATGCGACTTCGTCCTTCGAATAGTGCATGAAATCGAGGTAAAAGGGGAAAGCGAAGGCGGTCCAGATATTGTAGCAGAGCGTGTAGGTCAGGATCATCCCAAGCACGATCAGGACGCCCCATCCCAGCCGGGCCGAAAGCTCGCCCAGTGGCGCCACGAGCGAGACGTAGAGGTGGTTCGCTACGCTCCTGCCGCCGGAGGTCGCCGCCGTTTCGCGAGTCACGACATAACGCTGCCGGCTGCGCAACCAGTTGATGATCGCCGCGACAATCAAGGGCACGAACACCGTCGCGAAGATGATCCAGGGACCAAATTCCTTGGTAAAGTCGGCGACTGACGGGTGCTTGGCGCCCGGCGCGGTGGTCAGCATCGAGACCATGAACCGGCCGAGGGTGAAGATCGCCCAGGCCCAACTGATGCCCACGATGGCAAGTGCGACTGCCCGCGCTTTCGGCTCGAGCGCGCCCGGTTCGTCCAGTTCCTTGTGCAGTACCTCGGCATCGGGGCGATCGGTGTCGGGAGCCTGGAGCGCGACGAAGATCATGAGCACGACCAGCCCGCCC
>DASSIU010000276.1:0-9230 GCA_035691585.1 Sphingomicrobium sp.
TCGCTCATGTCGGGAATCCCGTGACGGCGTCGGGAGCACCGCCTTCAGTCCGGGTCATCTGGATGCGCACAGAGTAATCGTGGGCGAACTGACGAAAGGCTCGCCGCTCTTCGGGGTCGGCCGCCTTTTCCTGGCGCATTAGCGCGACCTGATGACGATGGAGCAACAGGTTGAGATCCATGAACCGTACTCCTCGTGCAGTAAGCGGGAGCGCACCGGGTCTCTCAGCCGCCGACGCTCACGAAAATATGTCGGCGATGTCCTTGATATGGGGAGTCCACGGCACATTACGAGGCCGGGAGGCACATTCCCGCTCACCATGCTATGCTGTTCGACCACATGGAGGGCAGAGCTTGACGTATTTCAGTAAGGGCATCGCGAAGACCCAGCTAAAGCGCGACCACAAGGCGGCGTTGCTGGTTTCTGTCCGGGCCGGCAGCAGTGAGCCCTCGCACGGCATGACCAGGGAAGAAGCGGTGACGATGCTGGTCCAGGACATCGCCGATTATGACGAAATTCTCGCGCGCCTCCGGAGGCATGGCGACAGCTGAAGGCCCGCGGCGAGAAAGACGGAGGCTATGTGAGCGTGGAAAACTGGCACGAGGAGCGGGACCGGCTGATGCAACTCCTCGAGGGCATCGAGTCCGGCAAGATCACGCACATTGACGAAGCAGATTTGCGCGAACTCCAGGCGACCAGCCCGGAGAACATCGCGCTGCTGAGGAAGCGTCTTGCGAAACTGAACGCGCGTCTCGGCTGACGAGAGTTTCTAGGCGTCGATCGCTTCCTCATCGACGGCGGCGGCACTGCGTTGGATGAAATCGAACCGTTGGGCCGGATCGCGTCCCATCAGGCGCTCGACGAGGTCCTTGATGGGCTGGCGGTCCTCGTACTGGCTCGGCAGTGTAACCCGGAGCATGGACCGGGTTTTGGGGTCCATGGTCGTTTCCTTGAGCTGGCCGGGGTTCATCTCGCCGAGGCCCTTGAATCGGCTGACCTCGACCTTCTTGCCTTTGAACTCGGTCGCTTCGAGCTCGGCGCGGTGCGCGTCGTCTCTCGCGTAGAGGGTCCGGGCGCCGGCGGTCAGGCGATAGAGCGGCGGCTGGGCGAGATAGAGGTGGCCGCGCCGGACCAGCTCGGGCATTTCCTGGAAGAAGAAGGTCATCAGCAGGGTCGCGATGTGCGCTCCATCGACGTCGGCATCGGTCATGATGACGATTTTCTCGTAGCGCAGGCTCTCCTCGCTCCACTTGTCGCGCGTGCCGCAGCCGAGTGCGAGCTGGAGGTCGGCGATCTCGGCATTGCCGCGGATCTTGTCGGCTGACGCGCTGGCAACGTTGAGGATCTTGCCGCGGATGGGGAGGATCGCTTGCGTCCTGCGGTCGCGCGCCTGTTTGGCCGAGCCGCCGGCGCTGTCGCCCTCAACGATGAATAGCTCGGTGCCTTCCGGGTCGTCGCTCGAGCAGTCAGTGAGCTTGCCCGGGAGTCGGAGCTTGCGGGCCGACGTGGCGGTCTTGCGCTGGACTTCGCGCTCGGCACGGCGGCGGAGGCGCTCCTCCATTCGCTCGAGGATCGAGCCGAGGAGCGCTCGGCCGCGGTCCATGTTGTCGGCGAGATAATGATCGAAATGGTCGCGCACCGCGGCCTCGACGAAGCGCGCCGCCTCGAGGCTGGTCAGGCGGTCCTTGGTCTGGCTCTGGAAGTGCGGATTGCGGATGAACACGCTCAGCATCAGCTCGACGCCGTTGAACACGTCGTCGGCGGTGATGTCCTTGGCCTTCTTGTTGCCGACGAGCTCGCCGAACGCTCGGATGCCCTTTGTGAGCGCGGCGCGGAGGCCAGCTTCGTGCGTACCGCCATCGGGCGTCGGGATGGTGTTGCAATAGTAGGTTTCGCTGCCGTCCGAATAGAGCGGCCAGGCCACGGCCCATTCGGCGGAGCCTTGCTCGTTCGGGAAATCCTGGCGGCCGGTGAAGGGCTGGTTGGTGACCGCCGGGCGCTCGCCAAGCTGCTCGGCGAGATGGTCGGCGAGGCCGCCGGGAAACTGGAAAATGGCCTGCTCCGGGACATCTAGGGATGTGAGCGAGGGGTCGCAGCGCCAGCGGATCTCGACCCCGGCGAAGAGGTAGGCCTTGGAACGGGCGAGCTTGTACAGCCGCTCAGGCGAGAAAGCGGCGTCGGCGCCGAAGATTTCGGGATCCGGGACAAAGCTGGTGCTGGTGCCTCGACGGTTGGGGGCAGCGCCGATGGTTTCCAGCGGCGTGATCGCAATGCCCCTCGAAAAGGTCTGCCGGTAGAGGATCTTCTCGCGCGCGACCTCAACGACGGTCTCGGTCGACAGGGCGTTGACGACGCTGACGCCGACGCCGTGGAGGCCGCCGGAGGTGCTGTAGGCCTTGCCCTCGAACTTCCCGCCCGAGTGGAGGGTGGTCATGATCACTTCCAGCGCCGATTTGCCGGGGTATTTCGGATGGGGGTCGACCGGGATTCCGCGACCGTTGTCGCTGACGGTCAGCCGGTTGCCGGGCGCGAGCTCGACCTCGATTCGGGTAGCGAAGCCGGCGACGGCCTCGTCCATGCTGTTGTCGATGACCTCGGCGGCGAGATGGTGGAGCGCGCGTGCGTCCGTGCCCCCGATGTACATTCCGGGGCGCCGGCGGACGGGCTCGAGCCCCTCGAGCACCTCGATCGCGGATGCGTCGTAGCTGTCAGGCCTGGAGGTGCCATTGGACGTGAACAGATCGGACATTCCATCGCGGTATAGGGCGCGGATTCGAGCCGTGCCAAGCTCACGGCGAGCCGTTTTCCACAGCTCTTGAAACTGCAAACTGCGATTCCAAATCACTGTTGCCGGGCGCCACAATGGGCCTGGCGACGGGGCGAAGACGCCCGCACGCGCCTTCAGCTCCGCCAGTCGCTCAAATTGGAGGACAAGACATGCGTAGTGCTTTCGACTTTGCGCCTTATCGGCGCTCCACCGTCGGTTTCGACCGGCTCTTCGACATGCTCGAGAATTCGAGCCTCGGGCAGGGGCAGGAGAATTATCCGCCCTTCGACTTGATCAAGCTCGGCGATAACGATTTCCGCATCGAGTTGGCGGTCGCCGGGTTCAAGCCCGACGAGATCGACATCACTGCCCAGCAGAACGTGCTGCTCGTCTCCGGCCGCAAGAAGGACGAGAGTGACGAAAAGGGCAATGACTATATCTATCGCGGGATCGCCACGCGCTCGTTCGAGCGCCGTTTCGCCCTTGCCGACCATATTCAGGTCAAGGGCGCGGACATGAAGGATGGCCTCCTTTCGATCGAGCTCAAGCGCGAGATCCCCGAGGCGATGAAGCCCAAGAAGATCAACATCGGCGGCTCGCAACAGGGCCAGATCGGCGGCGACCAGCCTGCTTCAAAGCAGACCGTCGACGCCGAGGCGGAGCACGCCTGAAATTGAAGGTTTGAAGGTGCCCCGGGAGCCCGCTCCCGGGGCTTTTTCATGGGTCGATCGGCCGCCGGCGCCCCGCCGGACGCCAGTGTTGCTTCTTGAGGCCGAGACGATCGAGCCTGTCGAACATGGCCATCATCCAGTCGGCACGACGGCTTGCCAGTGGTCCCCACGACAGCAGGTCCAGGCCAGTCCACGGAACGAAGGGCGAGCGGCGGACGAACGCCCAGATCTCGGCGCGGACGGTCGGTTTGTCGGAGTTTCCGCGCGCGTGGAATCCGCAGGTGTCGATCACCACGAGCGTGTTGGCGGGAACCGAGAAGCGCTTCGGTGGCGGAAGGCCGAGCGCCGGAAGCTCGTGGGGCTCGATACGGAGCGAGCCGCGCTGCGACAGGCGGTCGCTCTCCTTGACGGTGACACTTCGCGCCCGCTCCCAGGCGAGTCGCTCCAGCGTCAGACGGTGCGATCCCGCGACATAAGTCAGTGGTCCCTGGTCGTCGGTGACGTCGGTCAGGAACAACCAGGCCTTGAGGGAGGGATGGAAGGTGTCGGCGTGGAGGTTGAGCTGCGGGTCCGCTGCGCCTTCAGCATGACCGGTTAGGATCGTTTGAATGTAATAGAGCGGCGCGGAGCGGGTGCTCGCGACATAAGCGAGCAAGGATTTCCAGCTCCTGTCGCGGATCAGCCTGTGCAAATCCGGAGCGCGGCGAAGCAGGTCGGGACCCACGGGCACCCGGCGGGTGATGGTGTTGCCCTGCTGCTGCTCGCGGGTGTCGAATTCGCATCCGAGCAAGGTGTCGCGGAGACGTGCGAACTCCTGCGTCGGAAGGAAATCGCGCACTTCAACGTAACCGTCGCGGTCGAACTGCTCGCGCCACTCCGAAGGGACGGCTTCCGCGAGCCGGCGACGACGCCACCATGCAATCCAATGCGCAAGCTTCAGCCGAGCAACATGGAGCCCGCGGCGGTTGAGTCCCTCCGAGCCGAGAATCGGATTATCGACGAAGCTCTTGGCGCCGGTGCCGACCTCCAGCAGCCAGAGCGGTGCACGCCACCAGCGAAGGAGCGTGCGCTCGCCCAAACCGCGCTACCCCTTCTTCAGCGGACCCTGGGGCCGCCGAACGGCAGCGGCGGCGGCGGGCGGCGGTCGCGGCGCGGCAGCTGCGCTTGGTAGGCGACCCCGCAATGCTGGACGCAATACGGGAAGCCCGGGTTGGCCGGCTCACCGCAGAAATGAAAGTCGGGCTCGCCGGGATGGCCCATCGGCCACTTGCAGATGCGGTCGTTCAAGTCGAGCAGGCCGGTCTTGTCCGCGACCTCGGGGCTGGGCTTGGCCGGAACCAGGCGGCGCGGCGGGGCAGGCGGGATCGGCGCCTGCTGGTCGCCCGGACCCTGGCGGACGAAACCGCCGGGACCGATCGAACGATACTGCAGATCGTGGGCGCTCGGCCGCGGGCCGGAAGCCTGATGCGGCGCTGCGTGATGCGCGTGGGCGGTGGCGGGCGCGCTCCTGGGGGCTTCGGCTTTGGGGGGCGCCGGTTTTGGGGCCGGAGCGGCGGCCGCCGGCTTCTTCAGCTCCTTTTCGTCGCCCGGCTTGACCGGCGACGGGCGCTGCTCGAGCCCGAGGCGGTGCGCTTTGCCGATCACCGCATTGCGGCTCACCCCGCCGAGTTCGTCGGCGATCTGGCTGGCGGTCGCGCCATCGTGCCACATCTTCTTCAGGCGCTCGATGCGCTCTTCGGTCCACGACATGCTTTAAATCTCTCGCTCCAAACTTGCTCGGCCAGCTAGCAGCCGATAGGCGCTTCTCCCCATGAACGTCCCGGTGCGCAACGACCAAGCCAGCAATTGGGTGCGTTTTGCACCCGGCAATCCGGTGCTCAAGGGCGTCAATTGGGGAGGCCTTAAGACCCTCTATATCAAGGAGGTCCGCCGTTTCTTCAAGGTGCAGATGCAGACAGTGTGGGCCCCGGCCATCACCACGCTGCTGTACCTCGCGATTTTCACGGTGGCGCTCGGCCGCGGCGGTCGGGCGGTGCCCGGAACCGTCGTTCCCTATGCGACCTTCATCGCGCCGGGCCTGATCGTCATGGCGATGATGCAGAACGCGTTCGCCAACGCGAGCTTCTCGCTGCTGGTCGGGAAGATCCAGGGGAATATTGTCGATTATTTGATGCCGCCGCTGTCGACCGGTGAACTGATTTGCGCACTGATCGGAGCTGCCGTCACGCGCGCCTTCCTGGTCGGATTCGCGGTGTGGCTGGTGATGCTGCTGTGGCCGGGAGTTTCGGTCGATCTCCATCGGCCCGAGCTGGTGTTGTGGTTCGGCCTGATGGGGGCGCTGCTGCTGTCCTTCCTTGGGCTGCTGACGTCGCTCTGGGCTGACAAGTTCGACCATGCGGCAGCGGTGACCAATTTCGTGGTGACGCCGCTCTCGCTGCTCAGCGGAACCTTCTACTCGGTGAAGCAGCTCTCGCCGACGTTCCAGGCCATCAGCCACGGCAATCCCTTTTTCTACATCATCTCGGGTTTCCGGGCTGGGTTCCTCGGTACCAGCGATTCGCCGCTATTGGTCGGCGCGGTGGGGCTGCTCTTCCTGAATATCGCGCTGTGGGCGATCTGCTATTCGCTGCTGAAGAGCGGCTGGAAGATCAAGAACTAGCTTTTTCAGTGACTTAACGAATTAAGACAGTTGAACGCTTCATAACGGCGACGTTCAGACGTGGATCAACCGAACGGGCGCAGAAGTTACGCATCAACCCGCTTCTCGATGAAGGAGAACCGTGATGCGTAAGATCGTTCTTTCCGTTGCTGCTGCCGGTGCGGCGCTAATCCTCGCCAGCCCCGCCGCGGCCCAATATTATCCGGCGCCGCAGCCAGCGCCCTATGGCTACCATGGCTATAACGGCTACGGCGCCGGTTTCGGCCAGGTCCGGGCGTTCCAGGTGCGAATCGACAATATCGAGCGTCAGATCAACCGGCTCGACCGTCGCGACCGCATCGGCGATCATGCCGCCGACCGTCTTCGCTACGAGGCCAACCGGGTCGAGGGCCGCTTGCACGATATCGGCCGCGGCGGATTGACTCCGCGCGAGGCGGGCGAGATCGAGACCCGCATCCAGCGGCTCGAGCAGCGGGTCCAGTTCGCTCTCAATGATCGACGCTATGGCGATCGCGACGATCGCTGGCGCGATCACGACCGCGACTAATTCAGTTTAGTAGGCGTAAGGGAAAGGCGCTCCGCGGCAACGGCGGGGCGCCTTTTTCTTTTTTGGCTCGCTGGCTATAGCTCCGCCATCCACATCACTGCCGCTTCGAGGAGCCTCCATTTTATGGCCATCACGCCACTCATGCCCGTTTATCCGCGTTCGCCGGTGCGCCCGGTCCGCGGTGAGGGAGTCTATCTCTACGGCGAGGCTGGTGAGCGATATCTGGATTTCGCGGCGGGAATCGCTGTCAACATCCTCGGGCATGGCCATCCGCACCTGACCCGGGCGATCCAGGAGCAGGCAGCGACGTTGATGCACGTCTCCAACCTGTACGGCTCGCCGCAGGGAGAGGCGTTCGCGAAGCGCCTTTGTGATCTGACTTTCGCCGACACTGTGTTCTTCACCAATTCGGGTGTCGAGGCGGTCGAATGTGCGATCAAGACCGCGCGCCGGTACCATTATGCCAAGGGCAATCCGCGCAAGCACGATCTGATCACCTTCTCCAACGCGTTCCACGGGCGGACGATGGGGACGATCAGCGCGACCGACCAGGCGAAGATGATCGACGGCTTCGCGCCGCTCCTGCCGGGCTTCAAGGTGGTTGAGTTCAACAATCTGGAGGCCGCGCTGGAAGCGGTCGACGAGAATACCGCGGGTTTCCTGCTGGAGCCGATCCAGGGCGAAGGCGGCATCCGTCCGGGTAGCCACGAGTTCCTGGCCGGGCTTCGCGCGGCCTGCGACGAGCATGATTTGATGCTGGTGTTCGACGAGGTGCAGTGCGGGGTCGCGCGCACGGGTCAGCTCTACGCCTACCAGCATTATGGCGTGGAGCCCGACATCATGGCGACGGCCAAGGGCATCGGGGGCGGCTTCCCGATGGGCGCCTGCCTGGCGAGCGAGAAAGCCGCGGCGGGGATGGTGATCGGCACTCACGGCTCGACCTATGGCGGGAACCCCCTCGCGATGGCCGCCGGGCAGGCAGTGTTCGATATCGTCGCTAACGAGGAATTCCTCGCCGAGGTGCGCCAGAAGGGTGAGCGCCTGCGAAGCGCGCTGGAGCAGATGATCCCCAACCACGATCATCTCTTCGACAGCGTCCGCGGGGTGGGCCTGATGCTCGGCGTGAAGATGAAAACCGAGAGCCGCGCCTTCGTGAATTACCTTCGCACCAAGGGGCTCCTGACTGTCGCGGCCGGCGACAACGTCATGCGCGTGCTGCCGCCGCTGACGATCACCGAAGAGCATATCCGGGAGTTCGTCGACACCCTGTCGGCAGCGGCGGCGGAATATGAGGTGCCCGCGGCGGCGGCGTGACGGCATGAGATACCGCTCCTAGCTCAACTGGATAGAGCGCCGGGCTTCGAACCCGGAGGTTGGGGGTTCGAGCCCCTCGGAGCGGGCCACCGCCGGTTGTGGCAAACCGCGGAGTTTCCTATCTAAAACCGATGCAGTCAGTTCAGCTCAACACCGACGTCGCGCTCGGCGTGGCGATCCCTTCGCGCAACGCGCGGGGCCGGATCGCGCGGCTCGGCAGCGTGATCGACACCGTGCTTGCGAATCATGGCTATCCTCCCCTGATCGAACAACTGCTTGCAGAGGCGCTTACGCTGACCGCCCTGCTCGGCTCACTGTTGAAGGAGCCCGAAGGTCAGCTGACCCTGCAAGCCCAGACCGAGGGCGGGATCATCGACCTGATGGTCTGCGATTATCTTGGCGGCGAGTTGCGCGGCTATGTCCGGCACGATTCCGAGAAGCTCGCGGACGCGAGCGCGGACCCGACGCTGCAGGAGTTGTTCGGCAAGGGCTACCTCGCCATCACCTTCGACCAGCCGGTCGCAAAGGAACGCTACCAGGGTATCGTCCCGCTCGAGGGAAAGAACCTCGCCGAGGCAGCGCAGAGCTATTTCGCGCAATCCGAGCAGATCCCGAGCCTGGTCCGACTCGCGGCCACGAAGCGGGATGGCCATTGGCTGTCCGGCGGACTGCTGCTTCAGCATTTGCCCGAGGGTGAAGAGGGGCGCGAGCGGCTGCACACACGGCTCGACCATCCCGACTGGCCGCACGTCGCGATCCTCGGCGGCTCAGTGAAGGCCGAGGAACTGACTGACCCAGAGTTGCCGCTCGACGACCTTATCTGGCGCCTGTTCCACGAGGAGGAGGAACTGCGGACGCTTGCAGCGATTCCCCTTCGCCGCGGTTGCCGCTGCGACCCCGACTATGTCCGCTCGGTCATCGCGCGGTTCCCGGCTGACGAGCGGGAAGCGATGGTCGGTGACGATGGGGTGATCCGGGTCGACTGCGCCTTTTGCTCGTCGAGCTTCGCGATCGAGCCCAAGGAGCTGACCTGACGGAGCGCAAATTTTGTGATAACGGGCGCGCCCGATCGGGGGCTTTATGATCGGTAAAGCGACTCTTTTGACGATTGCCGGCGCATCGCTGGTGATCGCCGCGGGACAGCCGTCGGCGCTCATTGTCGCTCAGCCCGGCATATGGGAAATCAGCGGTGCGCCTGGAGCCAAGGCGCCGCTGCGACAATGCATCGCCGACGTCGCCGCGTTGGCGCGGTTCGAACATCGCGCGAAGGCT